>CALVYF010000003.1 GCA_944372055.1 uncultured Bacilli bacterium
TAATCGATGACTCATCATATTTTAATGCCATTTATTATCACTCCTAATATCTAACTGTATTTATTATAACAAAAAAGTAAAGTTTTTCAAAGAAAACTTTACTATATTTGACAGAACAGAAAAACTATTTCACATTTTATTCATTTCTTTTTACTTTGTCAAAAGAAATAACCTTAGCTTTTTTCTTACCTTCTTTTCTATATAAAGGAGTCTCCTCATCTAAATTCATTTTATTGATTACATCAGTTGCAATATCACGGCGTAAATCCCAAGGAATATATTCCCAATTTTCCAATGTATGAAGCATCTCTCTAGGACCAACTTCAGTTTTATTATTTACAACAGCATAACACATCGCATTATGAATAAAACTACACGCAATATCAAAATTAGACAATTGACTATTATAAGCAACAATTTCACTTCTATGGTCTTTTAACATAATAGAAAGAAATTCTTGTAATGCATCCATATCCCATTCTAATTGACTAATATCACCAAATTGCCCTAAATAAGTATCCATAGAAATAATTCCCTGAATTATCTTCTTATAATTTTCAGTAGACTCTATATCAAAACCAGGCATAGGCGGAAGTTCTTTCTTTTTCTCAGCATAAAAAGCATCTTCATCCATAATATCAACATTTCGATTACGAATACCATGACTAATCCATTTTCCAAAAGAAACTTCAGAAGAAATAAACTCATCATAAATCTCTTTTTTTATTTCGTCCTTAATAAAATAACAATTATTTAAAATATTTAAAAGATCTTTTCTGTGAAAACCGCTTTGACCCTTTCCAACAAAATAAAGACCTATCTGATTCACAACTTTATCTATAATTTCTTCTCTACAATATCCAGGCATCAAACTTACTATCTTTTCATAATAATTAGCATTAATTAAATATAATAAATCATTAATCTGATCAAAATCATTAGCTTCCAAAGATAGATTAAACTCTTTTTTCATATCTTCCAACTTAGAATAAAAATTAGTAGTTGTTTTTCCTATTATTTTATCCTTTTCATATCTATCTTCTGCCATCATAGCAAACGTCTGTCTTACACTTCTTAATCTCTTTTCCTCCTTTTCCCACCATCTTTCGTTTATCTTTTTAAATCCAAAATAAACTACTGGAGTAGCAACAACAGAAGCCCCACCAATGGCAAGAAAAGAAACGACATCATTCAAAAAAGGAATTCCAAGAATAGTAAATACCCCAAAGCTAAGACCAAAACTACTAATTATCTGCATTATTTTATCATCTTCCATAAGCCACCTCTTAAATTGGCTCTATTGTATTACATAAATAATAAAAAGACAAGAAAAAAGACTAGTTTCCTAGTCAATATCTTCTAACTTATCATAAGTTTTTTTCGCTGCATTTTTTGCCATTTCCTTCATATTAGACATGGCACTAGGATTCTTTTTCATATACATATATCCAGCAACTCCCATACCTCCTAATACAGCAGCCCATAATACTTTATTCATCGTTTTCTTTTCCATGTTATCACCTCATTTTTATTATGAGACTAAACATTTTATTTTATACCATTTTCTAAAAAATCTTTAATTGTAGTTCTACGAATATCAGACGATGTATTATTAACTGCTTGTCTAAGTGCATTCTTATCACCAATTAAATATAACATTTTCTTACTCCGAGTAATTCCAGTATAGACAAGTTTACGATAAAGCATTTTTCTATATCCAGGAACAATTGGCATCACAACAACATCAAATTCACTTCCCTGTGCCTTATGAATTGAAATCGCGTAAGCCAAACGAAATTTATTGAAATTAGCTGCTGTAAAAGCAACTTCATTACCATCAAAATCAATGGTAATTTTTTTAGCCGGTTGAGTAACAATCTGACTAATAATACCAATATCACCATTATAAATATTTTCATCCGGCATATTAGTAAGTTCAATTACTTTATCACCTTCACGAAATATCACATCACCAACAACAAGCTCTTTTTTACTTTTATCTTTTGGATTAAAAATAACTTGTAGTCTTTGATTAATCATATCAATACCACATTTTGTTTTATACATTGGAGCTAAAATTTGAAAATTTTTATAAGATAAATCTTTAAACGTAGAAGAAACATCCATCAAATTAGAAATAACATCATCATCACTACATTCAATAAAAGTTAAATCTTCCTCCTTATTAAAAACATCATCAACCACTTCTCCCTTACGCACATCATAAGCAAGCGTCAAAATATTAGAATCCATACCCTGACGATATAATTCTTTTAATTCAACAACTGGTAGTTTTGAACTACTAATTAAATCATGTAATACTTGTCCTGGTCCAACAGATGGTAATTGATAGCTATCTCCTACCATAATCACTTTACAATTAGCAGAAATACCACGTAACAAACTAGCCATAAGTAAAGTATCAACCATACTAGATTCATCAAGAATAACGACTTCAGCTTTACTCTTATGATACTCATTTACTTGAAACTTATTCGTCTCTTTTTGCCATTTCAAAAAACGATGAATTGTACTCGCTGGCATTAAAGTAGCATCACTCATTCTTTTCGCAGCTCTACCTGTAGGAGCAAGTAATTGAACACGTTCCGCTAACTTTTCATAACTAAGTTTATGAACTTCTTTATATAACTCAATAATACCCTTCATAATTGTAGTTTTACCTGTTCCAGGTCCACCAGTAATAATTAAAAAGTTTTTACGAATACTATCTAATATCGCACGTCTTTGCTCTTCATTGTAAGAAATACCAAAAACACTTTCAACATCAGTTAACCTGTCCTCTAAATTCTTAAAATTTTCTTCTTCTTTACGAGCTAATAACCGAAATCGCTTTACAATTAAAGTTTCTGCTTCCCACATTTCTTTTAAATAGAATCTATCTTCCTTATTCACAACCATTAAATCTACAATCAAAGACTCCATAGCTTTCTTATATACTTCATCAGAAATACTGATTAATAGTACTCTAGGTAAATATTGAAAAATTTCATCATAATAAAAATAACTATGCCCATAAATATTACTAACTTCTTCCATAATATATAAAATTGCTGCTCTCACACGAACAAAAGAATCTTTTGCTATTCCATTCTTTAAAGCAATACGATCAATCTTTTTAAAATTAATTTCATAAATACTATATTCCAATTGATAAATATCTTCTTCAATAACTTCTTTCACTCTATCTTTGTAATAATTATAAATAAGCATTGAATCCTTAGTAGAAAAACCTAAATTGGATAAATATAACACTGTCTCATAGCTAGACTCATATTCCTTTAATTTATTATGTAAAGTATCGATATTAGTTTTAGTAATCCCTGGAATTAAAATCAAATTATCTGGATTTTCCAAAATAATCTGCAACGTATCTTTACCAAGTACATCTACAATAGCCTTAGCTTTTTTCTCTCCAATTCCTTTAAATAAACCACTCGTCAAAAATTCAACAATCGCATCTTTCTCCTCTGGCTTACATCTTTCATAACTAGTAACAGAAAACTGAATTCCATATTTAGGATGCTCTACCATTTGACCAAAAAAAAGATAGGTATCCATATCATTTAGTTCATGAAAATATCCAGTAAAAGTAATTGTTTTATCCAAAAAAGGTGTAAGTTCAGAACTATTTGTCTCTTTGACCTTAAAAAGACCAATATGGTAACCATTACTATTTTGATAAATACTTCTCTGATAATGACCCTTGATATAGATATCCATACTTTCCTCCTATAAATGATTAATTATTTTTTCTAGCAGTATATCCCTCTTGATTAGTATTGTCCTCTTCTTTAGTAATATCTTTCTCTAAAGAAGAAATATTATTTTCTTCCTTATGTAACACTTCTACACCTGAACTTTCTAAAATAGATGTATCTTCTGTAGTTTGATTTTCATCTTCTTGTTCTTTAGAAGTCATCAATTTTTGAAACATAAAATTATCCATAACTTACCTTCTTTCTATTGCTATTGTAACAAAGAAACTTCTCCAATACAATATGGATAACTAACATCTTTAATTCTTACTTTGACAAAAGTATTATGAGGAAGAACAGAAGGTATTTCTACATGTAAATAATTATCAGTATGTCCATAACTCTTACCATCTTTTTCTTCTTCTACTAAAACAGTAACTTCACTACCTACAAAAGAAGCATAGTAAGAACACTCTAATTCTTTAGATACTAGAAGAAGTCTTCTAGCCCTTTCTTTCTTAATGCTAGGCTCTATATGATCAGGAAGTTCCATTGCTTTTGTACCTTTTCTTTCACTATAAGGAAAAACATGAATTTTAGTAAAACCAACTTTTTTACACGTATCCATAGTTTCTAAAAAATCCTCTTCACTCTCACCTGGAAAACCAACAATAACATCAGTAGTAATCGCCATATTAGGGCGAACTCTCCTAATTTCTTTTATCTTATTAAAGTAATAATCCAAATCATATTTACGATTCATTAAAGACAAAACATGATTACTACCAGCTTGCAAAGGAATATGCATATGATCAACAATAATAGAAGAATCTCTAATAACTTCTAAAACATCTTTCGTTAATTCTGTAATTTCAATAGAAGAAATACGAAGACGTAAAAGATTAGGAATTGCTACTACTCTTTTCAATAAAGATGCAAAATTAGTATCAAGATCAACACCATAATTTCCAGTATGAATGCCAGTTAAAACCACTTCTTGATAACCATGATTAACTAAATCTGTAATCTCCTCAATGACTTCATCAGGATTCTTACTACGACATTTTCCACGCACAAAAGGAATAATACAATAAGAACAGAAATTCTCACAACCATCTTGAATCTTTACAAAAGCTCTCGTTCTACCAGGAAATTCATTAATATACATATCTTCAAATTCTCTAGGTAAAGTTGAATATAATCTACGAATTTCTCCTTGTTTTAAAAACCACTCATCAAGTAACTCTATAATTTTAGACTTATCTCTATTACCTAAAATAATATCAAGTCCTGGTAACTGAAAATCTTTATTTGCTTCAATAAAACATCCCATGGCAACAACACAAGCATCCGGATTTTTTCGAATTGCTTTACGAATCATCTTTCTAGATTTAATATCACTCGTATTGGTAACAGTACAAGTATTAATAATATATACATCACAAAAATCATCAAAATCTTTCATCTGATAACCAGCTTCTTTTAATAAATGCATAATATATTCACTTTCATATGTATTTACTTTACAACCTAATGTTAAAATCCCTACTGTACGCAAATTACTCCCTACTTTCTTTAAATCCTTGATACCAACTATCTAATTTACCAATAGCACTGCCAACAGCTTCTTTACCTTTCTCAATCGCTTGACTACCGATTTCTTTCCCTTTTTCTACATATGGTGTATAAGCGTCTTGAAAACGATTTTTATCTTCTGTAAAACTGTCTACAACATTATTATACGCTTCTTCGCCAACCTTTTCTTTATATTTAGAAATAATAGTATCTTTCAACTCGCTTGCCTTAGACACAACTGTTGTATAGCTCTTCTTAGCAGTAGACTTAATATTTTCCTTATAATTCGGAAACTTACTTTCTATAGTACTATCAATCTTCTCATAAAGAGTAAGTACTTTCTCCTTAGCACTATCTGTTAGTTCATGAAAAGTAACCCCTTTAATACTACCACCATAAAAAATAAAATCTGTAAGTGTAATAAAAGTATCTTCTAGCTTTTCTTTGACACTTTTAGAGTTTTGTTGTCCTTGAGATAAAGCTTCTACTTCTTGTTCTACTTCGCTAATATAAGAGACCACTTCTTCTTCATTTTTAGCTTTTGCTGTATCAGTAAATAATGTTTTACTAGAATCATCACTACCAATATTATCTGTAGAGTTGTTTTTCTCTTTACTTTTTTCTTTCTCAACAACCTCTTTAGTTTCTGTATCTTTCTTACTATTCTTTTTGCTAGTATCATTCCCAGTAGGCCATATTAAAATAACTAGTAAAACAATGATAATAATTAAACAAATTAAAATTGCAATATCCAATGGATGTTTTTTCATAGACAACACCTCTTTACGTGTACAAATTATATCATATTTCAATAATTTTTACAACATCAAAAAAGCTCCCAGGGGAGCTTAATCTAAGTTTTTCTGTAACTCTTTCAATGTCATTAAAAACTCATTTGTTTTTCTAATCTCTTCATCAAGTTTTTCATAATTAGCTGTATTTTCAAGTTCAATATCAGAACGATTATTAACACTAGGCTTTTCAATACCAAAGACTGGTGAAATAACCGGACTACTCTTAAACTTCTTATGTTCTTGATAAACTGGTTTTTCTTCTACCTTTGTAGTATCTACAGTAGAAATAGATGCAGTTTGAAAATCATCAAGAACCATTTGTTTAGGTTCAGAAATAGACTCTTCAACAGGAACAATACTCGGTTCTGTTTCGATAGACTCTGCTTCTGTCTGTACAGCTTTCATTCTTTCTTCCAAATCTTGTAAACTAATAGGTTCATTACCCTCATCTTCAAGTTTTTCTAACTCTCCACTTTCATATAAAGCTTTATTTCTACTCATTAATTCATCTAAACTTATAATTGCATTTTGTTCTTGTTCTTCTTCAAATGCAGTCAAATCAATATTCTTAACTTCTTCTTCAGCCTTTTCTAAAGTCTCTGTAAGTCTCATTAATTCAGCTTGTGCTTCACTTGGATCTGGTTCAATACTAGTATATTGTAATTCTTCTTCAACATTAGGAACCATATTAGACTCCTCTGAAGTAACCTCAGTAGCAACAACTTGTACAGGTTGTTCTTCAATAGAAAGACGCTCTACTTCAGGCATAACTGCTACTTCTTCAGTTTGACTAACATTAGAAACTTCCAAAACTGGTTCTGATTCTTTAACCTCTGGCTCTTCCACTTTCATTTCCTCAGTAATAGGCATTAAAACTGGTTCTTCTGAAACATTTTCAACCTTTTCATCTAAAGAATCTGCAGAACTTTCTAACACAATCTTCTGTAACTCACGTGTATTTTGTCTTTGTTTTCTCTTCATTGCAGTTTTATCTAAAATATAAATTATAAAATATAAAACGGATGCAATCCCTATCAGTACATACACCACTATCATTTCCTCAGTTGTTAAAAAATCGATTAATCCGCTCATTATTTCCACCTCTAAAATTAGTCTACCATACTCTTTGAATAAGAACAAAGACATAAGTTCTATTTTTCTATTTTTTTCTAGTTTTTGACAAACTTCATTGACACATTTTTACAATTGTTCGATTGACAAAAAATTGACAATCAAACAATCACATCTTCCATAATAATGATATCACAAAATAAAATTTTTTAAAGACTTTTTTTACATTTAATAGAATTTATTTTCTATCATATATTTAAGTATGAAAGAAAAATTTATGAAATCTGTAATGATATTATTAATAGGTGGACTATTAACAAAATTACTAGGAATGCTAATAAAAATAATCATGAGTAGACTAATAGGAACCGAAGGACTAGGACTATATATGATGGTACTCCCTACATTTTCCCTATTTATTGGAATTGGACAATTTGGGCTACCAACTGCATTATCAAAACTAGTAGCAGAAAAAAGAAAAAATAATATTAGACTATTTTTTTCTGTCTTACCGATTGCTGCTTTTGTAAATCTACTACTGATAATCACCATAATCGTAATAGCACCTATTCTATCTACACAACTACTTCACGATGCCAGAACCTATCTTCCTATTTTAGCAATCGCTATAGTGATTCCTTTTACCAGTCTATCTAGTATTTGTAGAAGTTATTTTTTTGGAAAAGAAAAAATGACTCCTCACGTAATTTCAAACCTAATAGAGGATATTGTAAGATTAACTTTAATGATAATAGGAATACCCTATTTTTTACCTAAAGGATTAGAATATGCAGTATGTTATATTATATTATCCAATGTAATCAGTGAACTTTCCTCTATTTTGATATTATTTCTATTTCTTCCAAAAAAATTGCAAATAAAAAAAGAGGATTTAAAACCTAAAAAAGATTATATGAAAGAATCTTTATCTATAGGAATACCAAATACTACTGGTAGATTATTAGGAAGTATTGGATATTTTTTAGAACCAATTCTTTTAACATCAACCTTAATAGCTATCGGTTATAAATCAAAATATATCACGATAGAATATGGAATACTATCTGGGTATGTAATGCCTTTACTATTATTACCATCCTTTTTTACCATGGCAATATCACAAGCACTACTACCAATAGTCTCTAGAGAATATGCAAGAAAAAACTATGAATCAGTAAAAAGAAAGATAAAACAAGCAATCACTTATTCTTTACTAATAGGAATACCCATAACCATCTTCTTTATTATAATACCAGAATTACCACTAAAACTAATTTATCACACAACAGAAGGAATAGCATACATGAGATTTCTAGCTCCTATTTGCCTATTTCAATATATCCAGTCCCCACTTTCTTCCGCACTAGATGCCATGGGCAAAAGCCGGGATGCTATGATAGCAACAGCAATAGGAGTAATCATAAGATCAACGCTTTTAGTAATACTATCCTTATTAAAAATAGGATTATGGGGACTAATCATTGCAATCTCAATCAATGTTTTAGCAGTAACTTTCTACTCATTAAAAAAAGTAAGACAACATCTTACTATTTAGTTTTATTTGAATGATTATTTTTGCTCTTAGAAAAAACACGAACGGAAGAAAGACTCTGATCATAAAAAGTAATATTACCCTGAGTAGTACCACTCAACTTTTCAAATAATTCTGTATCAGAGATTCCCAAATCCTCTGTTAGCACATCAACCAAGGAAGGATCATCCGACAAGTTAGCAAGAATTTCATGAGAATAAGCCAACTTAGTCTGTTCCAAATTTCTTAATCCCTGTGCATTCTTTATTTGTTTAGTAAAATTATCCATTATTTTTTATCCCCCTTACCATCTCGCTTACCAGCTTTTAATTCTGATAAAATTTCATTTCGAATAACTTCATGTTCCATAATCAACAACTCTCTCTCATGAGAATCTTGAATTTTTTCTTTCAAAGCTTGAAATTCATCATTCGTATTACGACTACGATAAATCAAATCTTTTTGATCTAAAGAAGAATTATCATCCTTCTTCATTCTTGTCTGCATAACATAAACCATATCACCATCTAACACTCGGTAAACCAATCTAACTTTAAATTCTTTAATTTCATATAACCCAAATAACTTTTTATTATTAGTTAACTGTCTAACCTTTTCAGTATTAGACCCAAAATCTCCAAACTCTAAAGTATCTAAAGTGTCTAATACTTTATCATAATATTCATTAGGAATTTCTTTCAAATCTTTTTGTAAAAATGTAGAACCAAAAGAAGTTTTAGCAAAAATCAAATGACGTTTAGAACAAGTAGCCTGACTTTCTAAACCATCTTCACTCACTTGTTTCTTTACTGATTCTACTCTATGTTTACAAATATCAATCTTTTTCTTTAATAGTTCCACTTCTTCCAAAATATCAGGATCATTTCCTAAACTTTGAAACTCCTTACATTCAGCTACAAGCTTAGATATCAATCCTTCCATTAAAGGAAAAAAGCTTTGAAATTCAGGAGCCGGTAAAGCATCCATAATATCTTTTTCATCCTGCAATAAAAGAATAGATTCATAAAAAGAACTTCTCAACTGTTCTAACTTATCATCAGTCATAAAATCTCTCCCACTACCTCAAATTATAATATAAATAGCTTATTTTGGCAAAAAAATCTTTTTTCTTTTATTTTTCACGCAAATTACACATTATTTAGTATAATATTACTACAGGGAGGGATTTCAAATGAAAATATTAGTTGTAGATGACGAAACTATGATTCGTGAAGTCATCAAAGAATATTGTACTGCTAATCACTTTACTACAGAGGAAGCAGCAAGTGGAAAAGAAGCTTTAAAAAAATTAGAACACAATACTTATGATTTAATGGTATTAGATATTATGATGCCAGAAATGGACGGTTATACTTTGCTAGAAGAACTTCCTAAAGAAAAGAAAATCCCTACTCTTGTACTATCAGCAAGAGGAGAAGAAATAGATAAACTTCGTGGATTTGAATTAGGAATTGACGACTATTTAACAAAACCATTCTCACCAAAGGAGTTAATAGCTCGTATCAAAGCAATATATAACCGAACAAACCAAAATTTACCCAATATATATAAACTCAATACTCTCGAACTTAACTTTTCCGCCCACACTTTAAAAATAGATAATAAACTAATAAATATTACTCCAAAAGAATTTGAAATCCTTACCTATTTAATTAAAAATAAAGAGATTGCCATATCTAGAGAACAATTATTGTCAAAACTCTGGGGCTACGACTTCTTCGGAGATGATCGTACAGTAGATACACACATCAAAATGCTTCGTAACAACCTAGGAAACTATAGAAATCATATCATCACAGTAAGAGGCACTGGATATAAATTTGTAGAAACAAATGAAAAAGAATAGTCTACATATAAAAATATGGCAATACTTTTTAATATTTTCGCTACTAATATTGGGATTCCTATGGGCATTCCAAGTTCTTTTTTTAAATCAATTTTATCGAATAAGTAAAACAAAAGATATCGCAGAGGTTGCGAATACACTGATTAAATATAAAAACAATGAAAATGTTGCGGATATTATTGATCAACAAGCTATGGATAAAAGTGTTTGTATCGAAGTAGTAAATGAAAAAATAAATACCGTATACACTTCTATGTATTTTGGAAAAGGCTGTATTTCTAGTAAAGAACAAACTTTAAAATATAAAAATGATTTCATAAAAAGTAATAAAGTAAGACAAACCTATGAACTAATTAATCCAATGTATGATAACAGAACTCTCGTACAAGCAATTAAATTAGACTCTGAAAACTACGCCTTCATCAACACCTCTATGGACCCTATTGATGGAACTGTAGATATTCTACAAACACAATTAATATATGTAACAATTATTGTTTTAATATTATCATTTATCATTGCATACTTTATTTCAAAGCATATTTCTGAACCCATTGTTGAAATAAATAAAACCGCCAAAGGATTAGCAGAAGGAAAATTCGATGTATCCTTTCATACAGAAGAAGACATCTTAGAATTAAATGAACTTACAACAACACTAAATTATGCAAAAGATGAATTAGAAAAAACAGACGAGTTAAGGCAAGATTTAATGGCCAACGTCTCCCACGACTTAAAAACCCCATTAACAATGATTAAAGCCTATGCTGAAATGAGTAAAGATCTTCACATAAAAGATAAAAAGAAACAAAAAGAAGACATGGATATTATTATAAGTGAAGTTGATCGCCTAACAATATTAGTAAATGATATATTAGAGCTATCTAAAATGCAATCAAATATCAATGAACTACAAAAAGAAGAATTTGACTTAATAGATTTAACAAAAGAAATTATTCATCAATACAAAATATTACAAGAAACAGAAAATTATAAGTTTACGTTTAACTATAACAAAAAAGAAATTATAATTAATGCTGATAAAAAGAAAATAGAACAAGTAATATATAATCTCATCAATAATGCGATTAACTATACAGGAGAAGATAATACTGTCTTTATTAATATAGTAAAAGAAGAAAAAGATATCCTCGTAGAAATAAAAGATACTGGTAAAGGAATCAAAGAAGAAGACTTACCTTATATCTGGGATAAATATTATAAAAATAAAAAGAAACACAAACGAAACTTAGTTGGTACTGGTCTAGGATTATCTATTGTAAAAAATGCTCTCCAATTACATAACTATGAATTTGGAGTTACCTCAGAGAAAAATAAAGGATCTTGTTTCTATTTTAAAATTCCCATAACAAAAGAAAGATAAAAAGCTCAGCTGAATAAACAGACTCAACTGAGCTTTTTATATACTAAATAGACAATGAAATCACAACAGTAGAAAACAGTCTAGGAAAAATCATTACAATATATAAAATAAAAGATAGAAATCAAATAGATGATTTAAATCTATTCGTCATACCTCTTGAACAATTTTGTATTGTTTTTGAAAAATGTACATTAATAATAACGATAGGTAAAATTGATTAATAAAGAAAATAATAATATATGAAAAAAAGAACTTTGAACTTTGTCAACACTATGAAAAACATAAAGAAAATTAATTCTTTATGTTTTTTTTAGTCGAATTTTCCTTCCTAATTCTCCATAACTCATCTGGTAAAATAGTATGTTGATTAACTTCAGCGTCAACAATACTATTATTATACAAAACTATAGATTGCTTTATCATAGTACCTGACAAATTAACTCCAGTAAAATTAGTAGAATAATCAAACAATGCACCATATATAGAATCTGTTGAAGATTCAAAGAAACAACCTGATAAATCTCTATGATAAACTGTTTGAGGATCAAACTTACTACTCCTAATATTAGTATTTCTAAAATCCACTCCTCTAACATCTACATTATCAAAAGATATACCACTTAAATCATAATACTCTAAATCATCTCTAAATTCCGAACGTATTACCCAGTGACCATCCTCATCATCTTCTACCATCTTACATAAAATATCTTTTGTAATTGGCTGACGTTCTCCAAGTCTTTCATATAACTCTTGATTATCCTTCATCAATTTTACTATTTTTAAATTATTATGTACCAACAATTGTTTTGTCCTATCAACAACTTTAAGTTCTTTAACTCTTTCTTTTTCTTTTCTTTTATCAAAGCGTTTCTTTCCTTCAATTAAATAATCTGTACCCTTATACTTTTCTAAATAATCAGCAAAGAAATCTGGCAAATCTTTTAAATATACTTTAAGATTAGGAAAGGTTTCAGAAATCATAAACTCCATTTCGGGAAAAAGCCTACTATCACTATCTTTAGTAACAATTTTTGAATCTTCGCAATTTAAAAAATCCCAATCAAGATAAAGAAAAGCATCCTGCAAGTGATAATCTAAATCAAAACTAATAAAAAGATGCCCATAATAGTTCAAAGACTTTAAAGGAAAAAGAGGGACTTTATGCACAATAAGATTTATAGGAGATTCCTCACTATAATAATTCAAGAAATGAGCCCATTCACCACTTATATCAGGGTCGTCTGAAACTTTTCTACTTTCCATGCGATAAAAAGGAAGAAAAGAAATTTCTACAAAAGATTTTTCTGTTTCACTAGCACGAACTTTTTCAAGAAAAGGAACAGAAGAAACAGAACTATAATATAGACTCATTAATTTTTTTAAATCTTTTTGATATTTGGGGTAAATATCATTAAAGACTCCTAATTTTTTATTTTTTAAATAAGAATTATGCATAAAATCTACGTATACTTCTTCTAATAAAAGTTGTTCTTGATGGTCGAACAATACTTTGGTAGAAACAGTTTCTTTACAACAATCTTTATATTCTCTTTGATACCAATACTTCTTCATATTTTCTGGTGTATTTATATCTTGACGCCACCTATCTTCAACCAAAGATAAAGATAACCGAACAGGATAAGATAATTCTCTAGATAACTTTCTCTCCAACTCATCTTTCGCATCATAAAATTCCTTAAAATAATCGCTCAAATAAGATTGATATAAAATAATTACATCACGCAACGATAAACTAACTTCACCACGGACAAAATCTTTCGCTTCTTGAAATACATTTCTTCTTTTAGAAAGAAAAATTAAATCTTGTATTTCTTTTTGAAGTTTTTGAAATGAAATTTCTTTTTTTTCATCAACCATAAAATCCCCCTACACTTTTTCCATATTATAAACGAAAACAGAAAAAAAGACAATTAACTTTTTACAATTCGCCATTTAACATAGCCTCATCCATATCATCTAATAAATTTACTAATTTATCAGCAAATACTTTACTCTCCATAAATTCTACACTAGTAGATGAATATAAAGACATAAAAGCAGTCTTTTCAAGAATAGGAACCAAAAATATTTGATCACTAACAGTAACACGCAACACCATTTCATAGCAACTATTTTTATTCGCAGTAAGTCTTCCTCTCCTGTTACTTTTCTTCTCCCTGACTACCATATCATCCAATAATAGTTCATAATTTTTAATGTCGGAAATATTATATTTATAATGAAACTCTTTCGTATGAAATACGATTTCACGATTTTGACCAATACTAATACCAGAACCAATATGATTGAGATAGAAAACAGTAGGAACAGTACCACAAAAAATCCCCAATTTCTTCTGTATTAATTCCTCACGATAATTTGCATCTTGAAATAATTTAACAAAATCCAAAAGAACTTCATGAATACCATGAACATTAAAAAGCATATTACCAAGCAGTAAAGTTTTGGACAGCATCCCATTTTTAATAACATCAACAGTCAAATCCTGATAATGATATTTCAAATACCCACCTTTATTAATAAGCCATAAATATTTTGTTGTTGCGACAAAATAAAACTTAATTCCAGTTTTGCACTCAGAAGCATAAAGACAAGAAAGACAAATCTCATCGATAGGAAGAAGGCCACGAATAAGTACAGCATCCCCTTCATTTAGATCTGAACACATATTCATAAGATGCTTACAACTAATCGTTAATTTCTTCCTATCAACCGGAGTATAAGGATAAAACTTAGGAAGAAGAAACACTTTACCTAATAGTTCTTGATATCTAGCCCCCTCTTCCTGCATCTGTTGATACTTATCTTGAACTCCCTGAAAAAATTGTTTAAGCATAATGCCTCACCTCAGACAAAACTTACGTTTCTCATTCTTAAACATAATACCATATGCAAAACTTTTTGTAAATTTAAAACAACTAATTATAAATATATAATTCATGTTGTGCCCTAGTACAAGCCACATATAATAAATTACGTTCATTACTCTTATATGAATTTTCTCGGTCATTATATAAAATTACACTATCAAATTCTAATCCCTTAGCTAAATATGCAGGAACCAAAATTAAGTCTCTTTTAAAGTTTTTAGTATCAAGTTTTACATAAGAAACAGATACATCATCTTTAATAAGATTAAAAATCTTTTCTGCTTCTTTATCATCTTTAGTTATAATCGCAACACTAGAATAACTATTTTTTAAAGTATGGATATCTGAAATTAATTGTTCTTTTAAACTATCTAAATGTCTTCTAAAAACAACTGGTTTATGAGTATTCCTACGAATAACATTAACATGATTTAAATTTAAAATTTTATTTGTATACTCAATAATCTCTGGGGAAGAACGATAAGTTTTTAAAAGTTCCAAATACTTACTATCATTTTTAAATATAGGTTTTAACTCCTCTAAAGAATCATAATGATAATAAGGATTAATATTTTGATTAACATCCCCTAAAATCGTAAAATCACTTCTCGCAAAAATCTTGGAAATAATAATATATTGTAACTTATTATAATCCTGTGCTTCATCAATAACTACTTGCTTAATTTGTTGCTCATAAGGAAAGCCATCTAACACTCCTTTAATATAAGCAAATAATAAGGAATCTTCATAATATAAAGTTTTACGCTTAATAAATTTATCTATTTCTGTCTCTGTTAAGGTAACCCTACAATAAGGACTAAGATAAAATCCTTTATAAATTTCTTTAAAATCACGCTTAAAATTAGCATGCTCTTTTAACAATTTACGAAAAGTGCCATTCTTCTTGCCACTACCACGATAAAAATTAGAAGACAACTTTTTAGCAATTTCATCTACTCTTTCAAATAAAGGTAATCTATCATACTTATAATGAAGTAAATGATTAATTTCATCTTTATCTACATAATGGATTTCATCTTCATAAAAGGATTCTACAAACTCAGCATGTTCAATATAATCATTCAAATATAAATCTAAATCTTCAATAATTTCATCACTTTGTTTATATTTAATTAAATCAACATTAGGAACTTGATAAGTATAATACCTCGCAACAAAATCAGTAAATGCTTCCACTTCTTTGTATTCAGTAATGCTATAAGATAAATAATCATTAAAAGTTGTTTGAAGTGTATTATCTTCTCCTAAAGAAGGTAATACATCAGAAATATATTCCGTAAAAATAGGATTAGGAGAAAATATTAAAATGTTATTACTAGTCAAATTTTCCAAACGATATAATAAAAATGCAATTCTATGTAAAGCAACCGTTGTTTTTCCACTTCCCGCAATTCCTTGAACAATTAGATTATGATCTTCTAAATTACGAATCACTTGATTTTGTTCTTGTTGGATTGTATTAACTACATTTTTCATCTTATCACTAGACTCATGAGCCAACACTTCCTGTAACACCTCATCATCAATATTTAAAGAGTTATCAAAGACACCAACCAATTTACAATTTTCTATTTTATATTGCCTTTTTCTTTTTAATTCCCCAAAATATTCTCCTCCAGGTGCAATATAAGAACAAGGACCAACTTCATAGTCATAAAATAAACTACAAATTGGACTACGCCAATCATATAAAATATTATTAAAATTATCATCTTTTAAATAGGTAAGAGAAATATAAATATTCCAAATTTTGCCACGCTCATCTTTAAAAACAATAGATGCAAAATAAGGTTTCGTTTTAATCTGACATAATTTCTTAAAATAACGTTGCTTCTGTAATACTTTTTCGGCTTCTTGTTCAGTTGCTGCCATAACCTGACTCATTTCACCATCATCAAAACTACTAGAATTCTCCCACATCATCTTTTTAAATTCGACAAAGTCTTCCTCATCTTGATATACATCTTTTCCTAAGTCATCTAAAGTATCACCTAATAATTGTTGCACTTTAGATAAAATTTTTTCTTCTTTTAAATACTCATCTTTAGAAATTCCCATACTACCTCCTATTTATTCTTTAAAAACTAAGAAACGCCAAAAAACTACATAATCTATGCAGTCCCCCACTACTATGTAATTTTTAAGCAAACGTCTATTTCAATATAACATAATAAGATTGCTAATTCAAGAAAAAAACAAATAATCTTAATTTTTTCCAATTTGCTTACCTATTTTTTTATTACTAGATACAAATTGATTTCTAATTTCTAAACAAGATGAAACAAAATCTAATGTAGCAGCAAACATATCACTAGATTCTTCAAATACATGAACTCTAGAATTATATGGAGCAACACGTTTACGACCAGACGGAGTCATATAAGTAACCATTTTTCCCATAGGACATTCATCTACAAGATTTTGTGGATAAAACAACTGATATTCATTAGGAAACCTCAAAACTCTGCTCACTGGCTCAAATGTTCCCAATATAAAGTGATATTCATCTAACTTTCTTTTTCCAGCCTCACGATATTCTAACGTAACTGTTGCTGAAATAGGATCCCCTTTGACAAGTTTAATTTCTCCTACATCAAAAATATTAAAATACATATCTCCAACTATTTCTGGTATTTCTTTATTTTGTCTAAAAACAACATTGATTACTGGATAATCTTTTTCCATAAAACAAAACTCCCAACACACGATTATAAAAATAATGAATAAATTAGGAATCCAGATTAATTACTTAAAAAATTCTGAAGATAACTTGTAAATTCTTTTTGTATTTCTTCCAACCTTTCCTTAGTCTTAGCTTCAAATCTAGCTGTAATATTAGGACCAGTATTACTAGCACGAACTAATGCCCAAGAATCATCAAACAACACTTTGACACCATCAACATCTAAATAAGAATAGCCCTGAGCTTTAGCATATTCCCCAATTTTATCTACAACACCAAACTTAATATCATCACTAGCCTTAAATTTTATCTCAGGAGTAGAATAATAAACAGGAATTCCTTCTGCAAGTTCATCTACCGTTTTATCAGTATGTGATAACATTTCCAACATACGAAGGCCAGCATAAAGCCCAGAGTCAAATCCAGGCCATCTATCTCTAAAGTAAACATGACCAGATAATTCCCCACCAAACGGTAAATCTAAATCTCTAACAGCAGCCTTTGTATAAGAATTCCCCGTACGATAACAAATACCTTTACCTCCAAGTCTTTTGATTTCATCTTCTAAAGCTTTAGAGCATTTTACATCATATAAAAACTCTTTTTTTGACACTTTAGATATAATATCACGAATGACTAAAATCATATAATAATCTGTTGGTAAAAATCTTCCAGAATTAGTAACTAATCCCATACGATCACCATCACCATCAAATCCAAGTCCAACATCAGCACCAACTTCTAAAACCTTTTGCTTTAGTCCCAAAAGATTATCTTCAACACAAGGATCAGGATGATGATTTGGAAAATGTCCATCACTTTCACCATTAATAACAACTAAATCTATAGGAAACATTTCATATAATTTTTTCGCAATCACACTAGTAGTACCATTTCCTGGATCTATAACAACCTTAACCCTTCTGGAACCAAAATTAAGACTCTTCTTAAATAGTTCTAAGTACTCATCTTCTATATTGTAAGTAGATACTTTTCCTTCTCCTTTTTGAAAATTACCACGTAAAATATAAGCTAAGAAATCTTGAATTTCTTGTCCTTTACAATTCCCACTTTCATCAAAAGCAAACTTAAAGCCATTATCATCTTTAGGATTATGAGATGCAGTAACCATTACACCACTATAAATTTTTAATTTAATACAAGCGTAATAATACATTGGTGTCGTACAAAGGCCAAGGGATACAATATCGATACCTGTAGATAAAATACCTTGAATTAAAGCATCATATAATGCTGGACTACTTAAACGATTATCATGTCCAACAACACAAGTAGTCTTTCCAATCTCACGAATATAACTACCAAACCCAAGCCCAATAGTATAAGCAGTATCTTCATCAATCTCAGTAGGATAAATTCCTCTAATATCATAACCTCTAAATATATTTTTATTAATATTTTCTTTATACTTCATATTATTCCTCCTAATATAATAGTACCATAATAAATTGATTTCCTCAAACGAAAACACAAAATATAACATAATATACAAAATAATATTAATGCCTTTATAAGATAGCAAAGAAAGTAGTTTACTATCTTTACATAGTAAAAAGAATAAAGTATCAACTCTATTCTTCTTAAAATTAATTAGTAATAGTATAGCTTGTGGCAGACACTAAATTAGAATCAGATAAACGAGATTCTGTTTGACCCATCCCACCAATTTCCAAATCTGGACTATCAACTATAACAACACTTTGACCACGTGGAGTATCAAAAACAAACTTAACCCTACGTTGTAAAATAATAGTCCCACTGTCATTACGCATATCAACAACTAAACTACCTGCATCATAATTATAGGAAAGTAAAGAAATAGTATAACAAACTCCCTCAAAACAATGTTCTGATAAAACTAAAGAATTCGTATTATATTGAGTAACTGCATTTTCAGTGCTCTCTTCTGAACTTGTTTTTTTAGAATGAGAAAAATCATCATCCCCATTTTCTAGAATAGGAAAAAAGCAAAGAAAGACTCCAGAGAAAATTAAAAGAAGAGATAAAACTATAAAAAATATTCCTAATTTTTTCATAATATATTAAACACCTACCCAAAACTATATAATAATTAACTGATTCGTTTAAAATTAATATCTACTTTAATAGCTTTATCATCTCCGTTTTTACCGCAACCAGAGGCAGTATAAATCATTTGACCCTCTCGTCTTTCATATGGCTCGGTATAATCAGAATCATCTATAACAATCCAATCTTCATCAGGTCCATAAGGGGATACTCCACAAGCTAAATCCCCAGAAACTGCATGTAAATAAACTTCTCCTTTAGAATTAGTACAATAAATCTGATAAAACAAGGACGAATTATGCCCACCATTATCACAAGTCCAAGGAAAGTAACCTGTACGACAAGTATTACCTCGGATATGGCAATTATTGGCTTTCAAGGTACTACACTTCGTAGAAAGATTAGAAGTAACTAAAGCACAAGAATTAGTTCTAGTTTTCTTACCATCTTTACAACTGCCCCAGTCACTATACTCATTTTTACCATCTTTTGCACTTCCCATATAATACACAGAAGATCGATTACCAACATTATCTTCAGCTATTGCCCAGGCATAATAACTCGTGCCACAACTTCTTGTAAACTTTAAAGAAGTTGAAAACCCACTGCTACTCTTAGAAGGTGTGCTATCACTATTAGTAACCATATATAAATAACGTTTTACCCCTGAATGACTATCCTTAGAACCAGAGGCCTTTGTTTGAATACTAGCACTCGCTTCGCTTCCACTTAGTTTTCCTATACTTCCTTTAGTAGGCTTAGTAGGTGCAGTTTTATCTACATAAACATTAACTTTACAATCAGTAGAATTGCTAGCATTATCTTTAATTGTAATAGTATCTGTTTTAATAGAAGAATCAAAAACTTCCGAATAACTACCCTGTGTACAACCACTTAAATTATCACTACATTCCACACTGATTGTTCTATCATCTTTCGTCCACTTTGTACTTTGACCAGTAATTTTACCACAACTTGGTTTATCTACATCTAAATACACATCCACTTTACACTTATTAGTATTTCCCGCTTTATCACTAATAGTAAATGTATGTGTTTTCGTACTAGTGGTAAACTTCTCAGTATATGGATCATCTGTACATCCACTCGCATCATCATGGCAATATTGACTAATAGTAAAAGCTTCATTTGTCCAATTAGTCTTATCTCCAACACTATCTCCACAGGTAGGCTTTTCATTATCTATCTTATATATTCCAGAAATTTCTTCTGATATTCTTTCATTTCCTAAAATATCTTGAATTCCATTAGTATTAGGAGAAATCCATTGTCTGACTACTAATTGATACTCACCAGATTCCGTTGGTATATTCTTTGTTGGGATTTGATAAGAAACAGACTTAACCCCTTCTTTATTCTTATAATTATAAGTATATTCTTTACTAACTTTGGCTCCTGTTGCATCTTTCCAATAATATAAAATACCAATATTTTTATTTAAAGTATAATCATCATACACTCTAATTTTAATCTTTAAATCCTCGGATTGTACCCAGTCATGTTCCTTAGGATTAATAGTTACTATAGGACCATCCTTATCAGGCTCATTAGTACAAGGTGTCTCTGCTTTTTCCTCTTTCCTATAAACGACCTTTAAACCATCACGACACACTAAAGAAGTAGAATACAAAAAGTTATCGTTAGCTTTTCTAACTTCTACATAACTTTCTTCATCACTACTGCAAGTAACTTCAGAGCTTCCAAAATCTTTAATCAAATTCTGTTTCTTTAAATCCGAATAATAAACAGTAACACACCCAGAAGAATTACTTCCAAACAAGTCTTTAGCATGACTATCCATATAAAGTTTTGTAGCGCTTTCTATAGAACTATAATAAGCATCATACTTTTTATTTGTATTAGCCCTCTGTAACTTAGACACTTGAGGTAATGCCAATATCAAAATAACACCCATAATAGCAATAACAACAATCAATTCAATTAAAGTAAAACCTTTATTATTATTCATATTCACATCCATCCTAACATATATAAATATATAATATTTCTTAAAAATAAGCAAGCAAAACTACAAAAAAGGAAAAGCAAATTTCTAAATCATAATATAACACTACTCTGTTACTGCTACAGTAGTAATTAATTCATATGTCTCATCTGAAACATCAACAATAATAGTTATTGTTTTTTTTCCCGTGGAGTGTTTTTTATCTTGAAATTGAAATTTCGATTTTGAAACTTGATCAATAAATTCCAAATCTTGTTCACTATAATTTCCAGTATCTACCATGATAGATATAGCTTCTTCTATTTCGTAACTCCTATCATTCAATAGATTATTGTTTCCTTGAGATATTTCTTCAATAACATGCATAATGGCACCAACAATAAGGACTACACCACCAACAAACAATAATAATTTACCCACTTTTCTCATTTTTATTCTCCTCATTTAAACGACAATTATTTATAAATATACTTAAGCGTAAAAACCGGTCCAATATTTCCAGCTTTATCGATAGCCCTTACCTGGTAAGTAATCCAAGTAGCTCTAGTACCACCAGTAGTCGCTGTCCAAGGTTCACAATCAGTAACCCAGGAAGTACACTTTACACCACCACCATTATGATTCCAAGTATATTGCTCATCTGCAATACCAGATTGAACCTTACCCAAGTCTGTAATAGAAAAACTAGTAGTAAAGAAAAATGTAGTATTATCATAGTTTATAGAACAACTAGCATCAGAAGTTCCTCCACCCTTTCCATAACACAAATTATTAGAAAGAGAAGCTTTATTAGTAGACAATAACTTTGTTTTTAAATATTTTGGAGCAGCAGGAGGTGTTTTATCTAGGTAAACATCAACCTTACAAGAGTTACTATTACCAGCTTTGTCTTTAATAGAAATAGAGTCAGTTTTTGTATCCGTGGTATATGTCTCACTATAAGAACTAGAAGCACATCCACTTCCACTGTCAGAACAATTAACCGTCACTGTCCTATCTTTATTCGTCCAAGTGGTACTACCAGTATTGGAAGCACAAGTAGGAGCAGTTTTATCTATCCAATACTCATGATCTGTAAAACAATCTCTACTATTTCCAACTTCATCATACACCCTAACCATAATTTTTCTCTTTCCTTCACCAGAAATAGTTTTAGATTTAGTACTAACCTTATTATTGTCCCAAAAATTATAACTTCCCTTAGAATCAGTATACCAATCCCAGGAAACAGTATCAGAAGAAAAATTAAAAGTAAAGTCAATATTTTCTTTCGTCCAAGTTTTAAAATCTTCACTAGATTCAATACTAGGACATACTGGAGGTGTTCTATCTATATACTTATTAACCATACAATCCGTCGTATTTCCAGCAACATCCTGTATTGTAATAGTATCTTTCTTTCCTTCTGTTGTAAAAGTTTGTTCAAAAGGTGACATAGTACAATTACTACCTCCAGTATCACTACATTCCACACTGATTGTTCTATCATCTTTCGTCCACTTTGTACTTTGACCAGTAATTTTACCACAACTTGGTTTATCTACATCTAAATACACATCCACTTTACACTTATTAGTATTTCCCGCTTTATCACTAATAGTAAATGTATGTGTTTTCGTACTAGTGGTAAACTTCTCAGTATATGGATCATCTGTACATCCACTCGCATCATCATGGCAATATTGACTAATAGTAAAAGCTTCATTTGTCCAATTAGTCTTATCTCCAACACTATCTCCACAGGTAGGCTTTTCATTATCTATCTTATATATTCCAGAAATTTCTTCTGATATTCTTTCATTTCCTAAAATATCTTGAATTCCATTAGTATTAGGAGAAATCCATTGTCTGACTACTAATTGATACTCACCAGATTCCGTTGGTATATTCTTTGTTGGGATTTGATAAGAAACAGACTTAACCCCTTCTTTATTCTTATAATTATAAGTATATTCTTTACTAACTTTGGCTCCTGTTGCATCTTTCCAATAATATAAAATACCAATATTTTTATTTAAAGTATAATCATCATACACTCTAATTTTAATCTTTAAATCCTCGGATTGTACCCAGTCATGTTCCTTAGGATTAATAGTTACTATAGGACCATCCTTATCAGGCTCATTAGTACAAGGTGTCTCTGCTTTTTCCTCTTTCCTATAAACGACCTTTAAACCATCACGACACACTAAAGAAGTAGAATACAAAAAGTTATCGTTAGCTTTTCTAACTTCTACATAACTTTCTTCATCACTACTGCAAGTAACTTCAGAGCTTCCAAAATCTTTAATCAAATTCTGTTTCTTTAAATCCGAATAATAAACAGTAACACACCCAGAAGAATTACTTCCAAACAAGTCTTTAGCATGACTATCCATATAAAGTTTTGTAGCGCTTTCTATAGAACTATAATAAGCATCATACTTTTTATTTGTATTAGCCCTCTGTAACTTAGACACTTGAGGTAATGCCAATATCAAAATAACACCCATAATAGCAATAACAACAATCAATTCAATTAAAGTAAAAGCTTGATTGTTAGTATAATTTTTATGTTTTTTCATACACTAACACCTACTTTATTATACTATTATAGTATATCATGAAAAAGTGACAAATCAATAAAAAAAGTAGCCTTTAACAAAAAAAGAATCAATCGTGATTCTTCTTTTTCCCCATTTTTAATACAGAAATTTCTTTTTCTGCAGACTGAAATAACTTCAAAAAATCCATAAATTTCTGATTAGCACTAGAAACTCCAGGAAAAGCCTTAAGTAAACGAGATGTTAACAAAATATTCTTTTTTAAAGCTTGCGTTACTTCTTTCTTAATTTTAGCTGTAGCATCAACATGTAAATATTTACTAAAATTAATTTTTAAATTATTTGTAATATAACAAGATACGATAAAATCTATAACAAAAACAATCAATAAAAGAATACCAATCCAAATAGTAACAATACTAGGCATCAGATAAACTAACCAAGACAAAAATGGATTTAACACTCTAATTACAATGATTCCACCAATTCCAAACAAAAAGGAATTAAGAAGACATACTCTTCCATTAAGATTAAATTTATAATTACTATAATCCCACCAACGAAGCTTAAATATTTTTTCCATCACTAAACTTGTAAAATATTCAAGTAAGGTACAAAAAAAAGCACCCATAATAAATAAAGCAATTAAATCGTTTTCATATCTAGTGAGAAAAAAAATCATAAATAAACAACCAACACCATAAATTGGTAAATAAGGGCCTATTAAAAAGCCACGATTCCAAACAGGTTTTTTAGTCATAATAGTAAGATTAATAATTTCCACTACATAGCCAACAACAGAATACAATAAAAACATAATAAACCAAAAACACAGATTATATATCATACTTCCTCCTAAATAATCAAGGATATTAACATAATAATAATACCAAGACATATTCCTAAATTACGTTCTCTTTGAAACTTGCCATATCGTATTCTAGGCCATAGTTCAGAAAACAAAATAAAAAGTAGCATACCAAAAGTAATAGATAAAAAACTGCCAATCACCCATTCTGGAATCGCCTGATTATTTAAGAACAAAGAAAGAATACCACCTAGCATAGTAGACAAAGCAACTCCCCCAAGGGATAACCACACTTTCCATGTCTTTTGTTTTCCTTGATAAAAAGTTGTGGTAATAACCATACCAAGGGGCAAATTATGAAAACCAATTCCGATAGCTAACATAAGTCCTGTGCTAACATCACCAAGAACAGTAGAATAAACTGCCATACCTTCAACAATATTATGGATAATAAGTGCAATAGAAGATACGATACCTATATGTGCCAAATTATCATTAGCTTCCCTCTTTGACATCTTATCATGCTCATGATGATCAGGAATAAAATGATCAAGCAATCTCAATAATCCATAACCTAAAAAAGTAAAAATGAAAAACAGCCAAATATATCTAAGGCCCAAGTGTTCAATAACCTCAGGAATCAAATCTAAAACAATTAGCATAATAATAACGCTAAAAGCTAGTCCCAAAGAAAAATCAATAACTTGACCTTTTCTATTAACCAAAAGAGCAACCAACGCCCCTATTAAAACAAATATTCCCAGTAATAAAGTAATAAATATTCCTATAATCTCTATACTCATCTCGTATCACCTATCTAACAAATATATAAATCAAAACTACTGCTGCTAAAACTACTCTATATATCATAAAAATTTTAAAATTATGTTTTTGTAAATATTTAAGTAAATATTTAATACATAATAAACCAATAACAAAAGATACCAAGATACCTAAAATAAAAGTGCCCAAATTAGCTGTAATAACACTAAAAGCAGTTCCTTTAACAAGTTGTAAACAAACAGCCCCTAAAACAACAGGTGCACTTAAGAAAAATGAAAATTTAGCCGCACTCTCACGATCTAACCCTAATACTCTACCAGCAGCAATGGTAGTTCCACTACGAGAAAAACCAGGAATTAAAGCAAATACTTGACTGCACCCAACAATAATAGCATCTTTTAAAGTCATCTTTTGAATCGTTTTCGTCTCTTTACTAAATTTATCTGCCAAATAGATAATAACACCCATAACAGCAAGTGCAATAGCAATAATGACATAATTAGAACGAACTACGTTTTCAATTGCATCTTCAAAAAGCACTCCGACAATAGCAGCAGGAATCGTTGCTGCTACCAAATACCAAAGAATTTTGCCATCAGCATCTTTGATTCCTTTCGTAAATCCCTTTTGAATCATCTTAATAAAATCTTGAAAGAAAAATACCCCTATTGCTAGTAATGTACCAAAATGAAGTGCAATATCAAAAGTAAGTTCCATATTGCTACTCATTCCCGCTCCAATACCAAATATATCTCTAAAAATGATTAAATGAGCAGAAGAGGAAATTGGTAAAAATTCCGCAATCCCCTGAACGAACCCCAGGATTAAAATTTCTAATATATCCATAAAATTCTCCTTTTTTAGTTTTCAAATATTTCCATAATAAGTGGAACAACATGTTTTTTACGTGAAACACAGTTATCAACAAAATATCCTTCAGGAAGATTTTCTTTACCATATACTACATCAACAACTTCCTGACCCTTAGTATTAAAGATAACGTAACTTCCATTTTTAATAATATCTGTTACATATAAAGCTACAAAATCATAATTATTAGCTTCTGCTACTTCATTTAATGTATGAATATATTCATCAAGTTCTTTCTTCATTTCATCAAAATTCATAGTAAAGAACTGCCCTATAGCAAAAGTCTTCTCATTTACAGTATATAATTTAAAATCATTATATAACACATCTTCCTTTGTCATACCATCTAAAGAAGTCCCTGCTTTTAACATATTCATACCATATTCTTGATAATCAACCTCAGCAATACGCGAAAGTTCTTCCACAGCTTCTCTATCTCTAGGAGTAGCTGTTGGACTCTTGAGAATTAAAGTATCAGACAAAATCCCAGATAACAATGCACCTGCAATTTCTCTAGGAATTTCTACTCCTTTTTCCTGATACAAAGTATAAACAATAGTACAAGTAGAACCTACTGCCATATTACGGAAATTAATTGGAGAATTCGTTGTAATACTTCCCAAATTATGATGATCAAAAATCTCTAAAATATTAGCTTCATCCAAACCTTCAACACTTTGTAGTTTTTCATTATGATCAACTAAAATAACATTCTTAGGATGTTTCTCATTTAAATCTATAATTTTTAATAATCCTAAACATCTATTCTTCCTGTCAACCACTGGATAATTAGTATGTTTTAACTTATTATTAATATCTAATACAGTATCAACATACTCCCCTTCTTCAAACTTAGCAGGATTATAACTACGAATCATAGTCTTAATATAATTAGTCAAAGGTAAAAGTCTCGTAATATGATAAGAGTCATATGGAGTACGAATAATATTAACTTTATTTTTCCTAGCAATTTCAATATGTTTGTCTTTAATTTCAGAATCTCCAGATAAGACAACTAATTTTACACCGGACTCAACAGCATATTCAATAACACTATGACGATCACCAACAATCAATACATCATCAGAAGAAAGAGAAATTTGATTAATAAAAGTTGTACTTCGATAAGCCGCAACTAATATATTACCAACAATTTCTTCATCAAACTTTAAAATTTCTTCCCCTTTTAATACCTTCATAATATTACTATAAGAAGTATATAACTCTTCAAAGTTAGCATTAACTACCATATGAGATAAATCTTTAATAGTAATTAATCCTAAAAAACTATTCTTTTGTTGAACAACAGGAATTCCAGTCAATCCTTCTTTCAACATTTTTTGATAACCATCATAAATAGAATCTGTATCTTTAATTAAAAATCCTTTATGATAATTAACATCTTTAATTTGTAATTTAACATCATTTAAATACTCAGGTTCTTTTAACCCAAAATAATCAAGAGCATACTTAGTCTCTTTGTTGACATTTCCTAAAATTCTTGGTTCTGTACTCTCTCCTAATTTATTTTTTAAATAAGAAAGACCTATAGCAGACATAACAGAATCTGAATCAGGTTTTTTATGTCCAAAAATAAATGTTTTTTGCATACTATCACTTCTTTCTTGCAAAAGTATACCATAAAATAAAAATAAAAAAAAGAGATAACTCTGAAGATTATCTCATTTTGACAAAATTCACTACTAAAAACATAAACAAAAACATAGAGGTGCGTAATTCACGATGCATACAATAACCTTTTTCATAAAATGCTGCTATATCATCAGCAAAATCTACAATCCAACTTTCTATATATTTCGGTGGAGCAAATGTAACCGGAAACATATGTGTACTAATAATATCAATTTGCCTCTCAGTTAAATCAAAATATTTAGAAGCATTTTTCACTGCATATTCTGGATGAAGTCTTAATTTCTGAGCATTATTCTCATGTTCCACTTCATCTAAAAAGAAATCATGAAGAAGAGCTGCAATCGTTACTTCTTTATAATCCAAATGTAATGCTTTACAAATTTTATAAGATAAATATGCCACTCTCACAGAATGATCATATCTAGTAATTCCATGATGTGTAATAAATTTCAATTGATTAAATTCTTCTATTTCAAGAACCGGACTGATAATACGTTCGAATTCCAAATCTGTATATCTACTCATATAAACATCCTTTTCCCATACCATATATTTTATGCTTACTCTTACTCTAACATGATAACATAAAACCAATAAAGAGTGCAAGAAACACAAAATTTATGATTGTCAATTTACAATAATTTATAGCGACTCATAAAGTATATCACAAGACTGATAAAATTGCAAACTGCTCTTATCGCAGATGGTATTTAAAAAAGTATAAGAATATTCTTACACTAGTTCTTTTAAAATTTGATTTAACTCTTCTTCCTCCTCAGGTGTAGTCTCTTCATTTTCTAAGGTCTTATCAAACCAAGCTGGAAGACTGGTTTCCTTTTTAACCTTTGCAGAAGCCTTAGTTTTTGACTTCTCAGCAAGCTTCTTTAATTTTTTATGCTCTTTTTCGGCAATTCTCATAGCATCTTCTACAGTTTCAATATTAAGCCTCTTCCATTGTCCAGCAATAGTTTCTACATAACTCTTTTTTAATTGCTCATGATTAATTTTTAACACATAAGAAATAAGCACATTAACAACACCAGGATTCAATTTTTGGTCAATTAATAAATTTTCAATTAACCTTTTATCCCTATCCGTTGGTTCTGCTCCCTTATACTTGGCTTTCAAAAACTGATATGGTGTTAAATTTTCAAACGCATAAACCATCTTTGCCCACTTAGAATGGTCTCCCATAGGTTTTTTCAAATACTCAGGCTGTTTATTATAAATCACCGTCGGTAAGTCACCCGCATGCTCAAACTGATAATATTCCCGTGCATTTTTACGAAGTAAAGCCTTATCGATAAAACCTTTTTCATTTAAAGAATCCCGAACCAAGCCTTGCATTGCTAGAGTATCTAATTGATAAGTAAAACTAAGTGAATTAATCAATTCTTTTGCCTCTTTAGAAAAACATCTCTCATGAACCATACTACTAGGAATACTAGAAATAAGCATATTAAAATCAATACTCTTTTCTAAAGAAGGATAACCACTTTCTTTTCTTCTAATTTCATTATTCCCATCAATCGCACTGCCATGAACAGAAGTAAAAACTTGATCAAAACTCGAAGTAATATCTTCATACTCTTTTAAATTGATATGAGGAACTTTAAAATAGCTAACGATCCTTTCATATTCTTTTTTACCAAGATTATTGTACAAAACGACATTTAAAATAGGATGAGTTAAAAACTCATGAGCAGACATAGGAGAATAAATTAAATAAACATATTGATTAATATTTCCAGCCTTAAAATAAGTTTTTAAAAGACCACAAGCTTCAAGTTTCTCTCTAGCAACAACAATATCATCTAATTTAAGTTGCATAGTTGCCATTAAATGATGATGTGTTAAGTCATGACTCATAAGCTCAGACTTATCTAAATCATCAAGTAAGGTAAAATATAACGATACTGCCGTATATCCGATAATTGGCTGATACAACATACTAACAAGTTTACGATCACCATCATGAATTACTGTTTTATTAATCACAGTATATGTATCCGCTGGTAAAATTGTTTTACTTTTCACTCATCCATCACCTACCTAACTATCGTACAATACTTTCAAAAAAAAAGAAAGTTTTTTCTTTCTTAAAGTCCAATCCATTGAACCAAGATATCTGGAGTAATCTTTGTAAAATACAAGAAAGTTAATGCCAGTAGCAAAAACGGTCCAAAAGGAATCACCTTTTCATGATTTTTATATAATAGAAAAAGTGACATTGGCAAAGCAAAAAGGCTTCCTAAAAATATTGCAACAGTACCTAATAGAGGATCTAAAACAAGACCAAACAAAAACATCATTTTAACGTCTCCACCGCCAAGACTTTCCTTTTTTAGTAATTTTTCACCCAACCACATAATAACATACATAAGAACAAATAAGAAAATACCAGTTAAGATATGTTCCACTACACCAAATGCTCCTAAAGAAAAGAATTGAATAATGACGAAGTAAAGAATAAAGAAGACTAGCACCTCATCAGGAATAATTAAATAGTTTAAATCACTAACTGTAACAATAATAAGTAAAGAAATAATCCCTAGAGCAATTAAAAACTCATATGAAAAACCAAAACTAAAATAAGCTACCGCAAATAATATTCCAGTAAACAGTTCCATCAAAGGTTCCATAGCATCAATCTTTTTACCACAATATCTGCATTTTCTTCTTAAAACAAAATAAGAAATCAGAGGAATACTCTCTAATATAGAAAGTCTATGTTTACAATGATTACAACGATACGGAAAAAAATGATAATCTTCCTCTGCTAAACGTCCTCCTAAGACTGTATAAAAGCCACCGAAAACTATTCCTAAAATAAAAAAGATAATTAAATATAAACTATCCATAATTATCCTCCTTACTCCATTTGTCCATAAATTGAGAACATTGGTTGTACGATAGATAATAATATAATACCAACAACAACAGCCAATGCGCAAATCATTAATGGCTCCATCAAACTCTTCAACTGATCAATAACCGATTTATGTAATGCTTGAAAGTGATCAGCAACTTTTTCCATCATAAGGCCTAATTGTCCAGTCGACTCTCCAGTAACTAACATTTCATAGGCAACTACAGGAAATGCCCATTCTCCTCTAAAAGAAGCAGAAATAGAGTCACCTTTTCCTAAATTATGTAAAGTTTTATCAATGATTCTTTTATAAACTTCATTATTTGTAATCTTAGATAAGATTTCCATACTATCCGTAATAAATACGCCGTGATTAAGTAAAGAAGCAAATGTCTTAGTGAAATTAGCAACTTCATTATAGATAATAATACTCTTTACGACTGGTATATGCATTAAAAAGATTTGTACCCCGGTACGAAAACTAACGACTTTTTTATAAGCAACAATAAAAGAAATAACAATTCCAAGAATACCCAAAATTAAAAAAATCCAATTTTCCTTGATAAAATCACTCGCTCCTAAGATAGCCAAAGTTAGTGCTGGAAGTTCAGCATCATTACTTTCAAACATAGTAGCAAACTGTGGAACTAAATAAGTCAACATAAAAATAAGAACACCAAATGCGATAGCCAAAACAACACAAGGATAAGTCATAGCACTAACCATCTGCTTACGAGTTCTCTCCATAGAAGTATAATAATCTGCCATATCATCCAAAATAGATGGCAAATCACCCGTCATTTCTGCTGTTTTTACCATGTTAACTAACAATTTAGGGAAAACCTTATTTTGCTTTAGCATCGCAGTCGACAGATTCTCACCTTTTAACAATTCATACACTAATCTTTGATAAGCCTTCTTTGTTGCTGGCTTACTAGCTTGCTTTGCTAAAATTTTAACTGCATCAACAAGTGGAATACCAGACTTAATATAAGTAGATAACTGAGTTAATCCGAAAGATAAATCAGCAACTTTTATTTTAGCATGATCATTAATATCAATATCATATGGAGGACGAACTTTAATAGATACAATTTCATAATCCTGAGAGATTAAAAAACTACGAACCTCATTTTCGCTTTCAGCCTCAAAAGTTCCATTTTCCTTTTTTCCCATAGCATTAATAACAACATAACGGTATTTAATCAAAGGCCTCTCAGGAGCATTATCATCTCTCTTACGAATCCCTGTATCTTCAATAACTTCTTCTGTTTTTGAAGAAGAATCTGGATTCTCTAATTCTTCATTCATCTTATTAGCTTTTTGACTTTCTTTTTTTGAAAAAAAAGGCTTCCTCTTTTTCTTCTTTTCCACATCAACAACGTTATTTTCTTTTTTAATACTATTAAGTTGCGCTTGTTCAACAGCTTCTTCTGTCTTATGAAATAACTTTTTAGGCATACGTCCAAGAGCTTGGATGCCGTGATAAATTGCAATAAATGGTTTTAATAAAATATCCACACTGCTTCACTCCCTATCCTTACATAAGTATATCATAACAATTTTTTTTTGAAAATAATTAAATGAACTTTTCTATCATATTGACATATATTAAAATAAGAGGTGATGATATGTACCCAAACCCTTATATGATAAATGGAACAACAAAAGTAGGTATACTTTCAAAAGGAATAAATTCTCTAAAGACGATTAACTGGGGGAGTCTATTAGAAGGAACACAAAAAACATTAGGAGTAATCAATCAAGCAATTCCTGTAGTCTATCAAATGAAGCCCATTGTAAACAATGCAAAAACTCTTTTTAAAATCGCTGGATCAATGAGAGAAGAAAACACCCCTATACCACCTACTGATACAACAGCCCAGCAACCAAGAAAAGAATCAAAACAAAAAAATATCCCTATATTCTATATATAAAAAATAAAAACTAGACCTTAAAGTCTAGTTAGATACAACTTGGTAGCGACGGAGGGAATCGAACCCCCGACCTTCTGGGTATGAACCAGACGCTCTAGCCAGCTGAGCTACATCGCCATAAATGAAGAACAATATAATAGTAACATATTCATTTGAATTTGGCAACAATATTTTTTATTTTTTCTAATAAACTTCCTTTTTTTCACATACAGTGATATGATTAACAAGAGGGATAACATTATGATAAAAATAATCTACATTTATATTTTATTCTTTTTTGTTTATTCGTTTTTAGGGTGGTGCTTAGAAGTAATATGTAAACTAATATCAGAAAAAAGATTCATTAATCGAGGGATTTTAATAGGTCCCATTTGCCCTATCTACGGTTATGGTGCTTTAATTATGACACTCTTTTTTAGAAAGTATTTAAATGATCCTATCACATTATTTATATTAATTATCGTGAGTTGTTCTATACTAGAATATTTTACCAGTTACTTTTTAGAGAAAGTATACCATACCCGTTGGTGGGATTATTCAACAAAAAAATTTAACATTAATGGTCGTATCTGCCTAGAAACTATGATTCCTTTTGGTATCTTAGGATTACTCATTATGAACTATATGAACCCTGTTATCTTTAGCTTTTTAAATATACTACCCAATTATCTTATTTATATACTAGGTACTATTTTTCTAATTACATATATAATAGATAACATTATATCATGCAAAATAATTTATAATATTCAAAAACTAAGTAAAGAAATACAATCAAAACAAATAATAAAAAAAGACGATACAGAAAGAATTACAAAATTAGTTCGTAAACAAATCGAAAAATCTATGAAATTATTAGATAGACGACTAATTCATGCCTTTCCTCATCTAGAAATGCTAAAATTTAAGAAAAAGAAAAAATAAAACTTATAATTGAGAAAAAAATAAAATTTATGTATAATATAACTACTAAGGAGAGGACTAATGAAAAAGCAATATTATAGTATTAATATTAATGGATTAAAAGTAGGAAGTCTAGACCCACTAAAGTTCGAGCATATAATAGTAAAAAAGAGGGTACCCTTCTATCAAGCTGGAATATTAGGAAGATTAATTACAGTAGAAGGAAACAATCCAACGAACACACTGGAAGAAGCAGAAGCTTGGTTAACAGATATAGCAAAAAGGCAACCAAGTCTAGAATCTTTACAACAAGAAATAGTTCCATATATAGACATGAACACAATTACTCCATTAGACAAAGAAGAAATCAAAAGCTTAGGTTTAGGAAAAGATAGACAAAAAAAGTTTCTTTTTCATCCAAACAACAAAAAATAAAGTTTGAACAAGATAGCTTGTATCCACGGAATCCGAAGAATTTTCTTCGGATTTTCTTTTTCCATTTCACTAACTATCTTATTAGAAAGACCACGAATATTTTTAGATTCTATCAAAGAAAAAAACTTTCTTTGATAATCATGAATAGACAAAAATTTAGAATGCAAATTTTGATACTTCTCCACATTATCAATCATCACTTGATTAAACCCAGTAGCATAAGCACCAGGCTCCACCAAGCAAAAAGAAATAGAATACTTTAATACTCTACTTTCTTGCTGTAAAGCTTTCACAAGAGAAGAAATTGCAGATTTACTCGAACTATATACTCCGAAAAAAGGTAAAGGATAAATACCAAGTAAAGAAGAAGTAACAAATATTTTACCACTAATATGCCTTCTTATCATATGCTGAGATACCATTTTTAAAAACAAAAAAGAACGGAAAACGTTCACTTCATATACATCTCGAAGTGCATTCTCATCCATAGTTAAAACACTTCCAGAAGAACCAATACCAGCATGATTAAAAAGGCAATCAACATCTAGCGAATTAGCTAAATAAATATCATCAGTAAGAAGATCCAATTTCAAACAGATAGCAGACACATTTTCTCTTATCAATCTTTCCCTTAACCAAAACACTTCTTTTACCGTCCGACAAGCCATATAAACTAAGTGCCCTCTTCTAGCAAGTCTAACACCTACTTCATAACCAATACCAGAGCTAGCACCAGTAATCAAAACACGCATAATATCACCTAATATTACTATAACCAAAAAAAGAAATTCTATAGTTAAGAATTTCTTTTAATAATAAAGGATACACCTTTTTTTTCATTTTTGATTGTAATATCATAATTCATAATATTTAATGTTTTTTTAACAATCGAAAGTCCTAAACCAAACTCTCCTTTGATTCCCTTTCGGAACGGAGTAAAGATTCCTTCAAGAAAATCTTCGGCAATATGTTCGCCATCATTATATAGGATAAGTTTGTTTTGTTTTGCAGTAATTTTTATAGTAGTATTGGTATATCTCATAAAATTCGAAAGCAAATTATCAATAATAGTTTCCCAATGTTCCATAGTACCATAATATTTAGACTTTTTATCTATATCGACCACAAAATTGATATCTTTTCTATGAAACTTAAATTTATTAACTTCAAGCTGAATAATCTGCCCCATATCAACTAACTCATTTTCAACATTTTTAGAATTTTTGAGATAATCAAGTTTATTTAAGTAAAGAAGTGAGTGTACTTTGTTTTCTAATTTTTCAGTCTGTTGTTTAATAACTTGAAGTGCGGTATTACTGTCTTCAACTTTATCTTCAACAGCTTCAATATATGATTTTATAACGGTGAGAGGTGTCTTAAAATCATGTGATATATTTTGATACATTTGATTACGATATTCTTCTTGGTTAATTAAAGAAATTCGCATATCTTCGATTGCTAAAGCAAGTGATTTAATCTCGTCATCAATTTCAAAATTAATATTATGATTATAATCAGCGTTATCAATATGATCTATCTTGTCTTTCAATTTTTCTATCTTTTTAACTATAAAAGAAGACCACATGACAAGTAGTAAACCAATTAACAAACACGTAGATAAAACTATTGGAAAGATAGTTTTTAAAATAGCTTCTTTTGTTTCGTTGATATAACTATCATTAGAGATAGCAACTTTTGTAATTTCGTCTTTGGTAATTGTATAGTAGTAGTAAGTATCATGATTATAGTTAAATTTACCATAATCATCTTTAATATAGGATAATAATTTTTTTATATCTTTGATGTTGATTACTTGCTGTATATTTTCACTGGCTGCAACATTATCGTCGACAATATAAATATACGCAACTTCGGTATTAAGTAATGATTTGTCAATACGATTGTTACCTACAAATTTTAAAGGTTCACTTAAATAAGTATAAATATTCTTTTCAGCTACTGGAATTAACATCTTAGGAAGAATTACACCTAGGGAAATAAATAAAATAACAAACGCCAAGCCAATAAGGGCAATCAGTTGATGACTTAATTTAGTTTTACGAAATTTCATGACAATCGATACCCATAACCATAAACAGCATTAACATTAAGTTTAGGCATCTTCTTTCTAAGTCTACGAACCAAATCATCTACTACTCGGTCTGTTCCAAAATAATCATTCCCCCAAACAGTATCTAATATTTCTTCCCTAGAAAAACATTTATTTCTATTTTGAATAAGAAGTAACAACAAGTCAAACTCCAAAGTTGTAAGTTTAATTTCTTTTTCTTTTTCACCTAAAACAACACGTTTATCGATATCTATTTTATAACATTCATAAGTTATAATTTGTGACTTAGTATCTTTATATACTCTTTTTAGAATCTTATCTACACGTAAGACTAATTCCTTACTAGAATACGGTTTCGTAATATAATCATCACTACCAAGTTCAAGACCTAAAATTTTATCTAAATCTTGATCTCTTGCGGAAGTAAATATAACAGGTACATTTTCATCTTGCTCCCGGATAGCTTTGATTATATCATAGCCATTGACATCATCTCCTAACATAATATCCAGTATCCAAAGATCTACTTTATTTCCGATATAATCGATAGCTTCTTGACCTTTTGTAAATGTAACAACATTGTAGCCAGAACGTTCTAAATAGGTCTGAATAAGGTTTGATAAGTCAACTTCATCTTCAACAAAACAAATCGTATACATTTTTTACCACCTACCAATAGTATAACACTATTCCCTGAAATCTTCTATAACCTTATGGGCATCCCCTCCTTTAGTAAGTAGAATATTGCTTCTAGTATAAGCGTCATCCTCCTTCCATCTATATAAAACAACTTGTATAAAATCTTTTTATGAATTTATTTTCTTTATCCTTGTCTATCTTCCTCCCTTCGACAATTTAACTATATCGCATAAATGTGTAAGAATTATTAAATAATTATGGGAAATTATGGGAATTCAATTTCCAATAAAGAATATTTAGCATCAGTCCTCCTTTCTTGCTATCAGTATATAAAACAAATATGAAATTCATTTGATAAAAAAATGAAAAATTATGGGCAAAAAAAAAAGACTATCACTAATCTTTAAAACGAATGCCACTAAAAATATCTTGAACACGTTTCATCAGTAAAACAATGTAAATTAATCGATATAAAAATAATCAATAGTAGCCTTTGCCACTTTAACATCCTTATCATCATAAATAGAAGCTTCATAAACAGAAACACTTTTACCAACTTTAACTGCTTCTACTACTGCCTTAATTTTAGTTCCGTGACAAGCATGCAAATACTCGATATGAGAACTCAAAGTAACTGCTTTCCTGCCACTAGATCTAGCAGCAACTCCAGCAGCAGTATCAGCAAGCCCAAACAAAAATCCTCCATGAACCATACCATAAGGATTCAAGCTTTCTTCTTGAATCAAAGCTTCCATAACACAATAATCTTTCTTTATATCAACTAAAGCATAATGATTATTTTTAATGAATCCCCCTATACTTTCCATATACTTTTTACCATATGCTAATAATTCATCTTCACTCATATGCATAATAAAACCTCCTATAAATCTTTTAATTTTTTTATAGCATCATCAATATTTTTAACTGATATCAACTTAATATCTAAATTTTCATCTTTTTTCATCTTTTTACAATCTTGATAATTCTCTCCCGCAGGAACCAAAAATACTTGGGCACCGCCACGAGCTGCACCTAATAATTTATATTCAACTTCTCCAATTTGACCAATAGAACCATCAGCTTCAATTGTACCAGTTCCCGCAATTAATTTACCCTTTGTCAAATCTCCTTTTGTAAGTTGATCATAAATAGATAACGTAGTAATAAGGCCTGCAGAAGGTCCTGATTCATTTTTTTCAAATTGAAACTCTACTTCTGGATCAACATCATATGTAGTAACAGATTGTAATCCTACTCCTAAAACTTTTCTATTCTCTTCTTCATACAATTTAGAAGTAAGTTCCATTTCTTTTCCATCCCTAAAAACAGTAAGAGAAACACTATTACCTTCTACTTTCTGAATAGCTTCTTGAAATTCTACTAAATTAGCACAAAGAACACCATTAACTTTTAAAAGCTTATCTCCTACTTCCAAGGGATTATCATACTCCGGAAACTTAACAATAACATAAACATCCGTTTTAACAACTTCGCAAGGTTTATCCGCCAACTTATAAGCATAATAAATAGCATTACTATTAGACGATAACAAATCTAATTCACTACGAAATTCAATAGCCTGGTAATCCTCATCGGTAGTATATTTATAATCATCCATACTAACCCTCTTCCAATGAGGCATAACATAACTAAGTAAATAACTAAGAGTTGTACCTTTAAGCTCAGAAACATAAGATAAATTAAAACTGCCATCACTAGAATCACCATTTTCAACAACAACTCTATCAGAAACATCACTAATTCCTCCGCCTATAACAATATAGTAATTAACAGGCCAAGTACATATAACAACAAAAACAATTAAAAACAATATAAATTTATATTCTGTTTTAATAAACTCTTTCACTTTTTCATAAAATTTTTTAAGCATGAAATTACCTCCATGTTACATTATAACAAAGAAATGAGGAAATATGAAAAAAATTAAACCATCAAACATCATTTTACTTGTATTAATCTGTCTAACACTCTTATATTTAGCTAATTCCGTATTCATTACAAAACAGATTCTAATCTATACAAAACTCTTTATAGAAAAACTTTTTCCTGCAAGTTTTTTATTCTTTACTTTATCTACTTTACTAATAGAATATAATGCTATTGAAACCTTAACAAAATTAATACATAAAAATGGAGCTACTCTATATGTTACACTAATGAGTTTAATTAGTGGTTTTCCCAGTGGGAGTATCTATACAACTGAATTATTAAAAAAAGGAATAATCACAGAAAAAACAGCAAACTATCTAATCAAATTTACTCATTTCCCAAATCCTGTATTTATTTTAGGACCAGTATCTTTATTATTTCCAAATAAAACTTATACTTATAAAATACTAATTAGTATCATACTAGCAAATTTTATAATAGCTTTTATTACAAGAACAAAAGAAAAAGAAATAATAAAATACACCTCGAAAACTCCTACAGATTTTTCAAAAACACTAACGAAAGCCACTCTAACCTCACTTAAGACAATTATTTTAATTTATGGAACTTCACTATTTCTATACCTAATCATAACTATAATTAATCATTATTATAAATTACCATTAATCAGCTATGTATTATTAAATGGTATATTCGATTTAACAAATGGAGTATTTTTAACAAGTTTGATTACAAATCCTATAACAAAAAGCATCATTATTATATTCTTCTTTTGTTTTGGTGGAATATCAGTACACATGCAAACAAAAAGTATCATTGCTGATACTTTAACAAAATATAAAAACTTCATTATAGGGCGATTACTGCAAACAGTAATAGCCATACTTATATTTTTATTGATTACTTAGTCAAAATTACATTTAACATCATTTTCAATACATTCCAAATAACGATCAATTAAACTAGTATATTTGTCCTTATTCATTCCAACAACAATAAATGCATGTGGAGCAGATTCTACTTTCCAATAATGATGTAAAGCAGTATTAGCAGCAGTAGCTTTTTCTAAAACAACCTCAGAATTACTTGGCAATACCGTGGTATCACTTTGTCCATGAATAATTAAAACTTTATCACTAGCTTGAAAATTTCTATTACCAGCAAAAGAATCTTGATAAATATCAAAATCATCATCAGTCAATCCAACATCAACTAAGTCTATAATTAAAAACTTTACTAAATTGTCAACAAGACCATCATCAGTTTCTTTTTTCTGAATATTAGGAAATAACTGTTGATACCAAGTAGAAGAACTAAAATCAATATTGTTTTTAGACATTTCATTCATAATGTTTTGATAAGATTGTTTAACACACTCTTCATAAGATAATCCAGAACAAGCAGACGAACTAGTAGAATTAACAACTTGTCCTGCTATCTGATAATAATCAGGATATTTTTCTTGTAATGTAGACTCTAACTGATCATAAGAAATATTTCCTGAAATAAAGTTACTGATTTCTGTATCAGATACTGGCATTTGCAAATCATTTAACATTCCTTTTAACTTATCTTTAAACTCTTGTAAAGAAGAACCTACTTTCTCTAATGTAGATGTAAGATTTGAAATATTAGCCATCTGAAGAGGCCCTTTAATAACATTCATCATAGAAGTATATCCACAATCATCTACAAATCCCTTAACATGATACTCTTTTCTTAAACTATCAGAAAAATCTGGATTAGTAGCAAGTTGTAATGTTGTAGCACCACCTAAAGAAACACCATGAACAACTAAATTATCAACATCATAGTTTTCGTTCAAATAACGAATCCAATCATAACTATCCAAACTTTCAAGATATCCCATGGCAACTTTACCATCACTATCTCCCTGTCCACGAAAATCAGGAGCAATAATATTATAACCATTTTCTGTATACATACTACCCATGCTTTGATACATAAATTTACCACTTAACGTATTACCATGAAGTAAAATAACCCAGTTACTACTATTTTTATCTTTAACATAAATATTAGCACTCAATTTTTTACTTGTACCATCTAAACAATATTCACTATCATCTCCATACTTACTACACACACTACTAGAACGAATAGTAACAACTTCACTAGATACAGATGAATCAGTCTTAAGACCTAATCCTGCGAAAAAGTCATCAGCAGAATTTAATAACTTTTCAAGTTCTGCTTTTAACTCTGCAGTAGTAGTAGCACTACTATCAGAAATAGTATTTAAAATATCCAAAGATAAAACTCCTACGGCATTTCCATCCTTATATAAATCTGACATATCCATAACAGTAGATGACAAATCTTGTTTAAAATCACTCAAAGATAAATCCCCATCTACTCGCTTCAAATAATCAGTATACCCATCAACAAACTTCACAGAAGTAGCATCCATTTTATCTATTTGTACAGTTTTATGACTAGTAAAAAAGTATATAGCTAAAACTGCAACAACTAAAACAAGAGCTACTATCACAACTATTTTTAATATTCTTTTTAAATTATCACTCATTTTTCATCCTCCTCATAAATAGCTTGAGCTTTTTTTTCTTCATATTTTTGACATTTTTTCTCATTTAACTTATATAATCTTGAACATGTATAGCGGACCGTTGGTTTTTTAAAATCATCTTTCAAGCAGGTAGTACCCCCAAGGACATAACCATCAGGGCAATGATAAATTCCAAGTGCATCTGAAGATATAGTACCATAGCACATATTTCCTTTCAAAACCGTATCTGTAGTACACATATATTTAGGTGTAGCATCAATAGTAGCAGAAGATGTGCACATATTGCCAACCGATAAATAACCAGGTGGACAATTATAAGTAGCAATAGCATTAACAGTTTCATTAGCACTGCGAATACAATTACCTTTACCATCAGAAGTTCCAGTAGTACAAGTATAGCTAGCACTTGCAGCATAAGTATAATGACATTTTCCATCAGAATAGCTATAAGTTCCTCTAGTACAACTAGTTCGATATCCACCCCACCAACCGCCACTAGTAGTTGGATTAGATACAATATCACAAGTAGTACCACTCAGTGTTCCTCCTAAAGAACAACCATAAGTAACAATAGCCTTAGAAGAAGTAGTTTTTGTAGTAGTACACTTATCACCCTTCCTGACATAAGAAGAATCAGGGCAACTATAACTAACAGATGCTTCCTTACTATTAGCAGTTACACATTTAGTACCAGCCAAAACATAATTATCTGGACAATAATATATAAGTGCTGCCTCTGCACTCTCTTCTCTAACACATTTACTACCAGACAACGTAAACCCATCTGCACACTTATACGCAAATGTTGGACTCTTAGTATTTTGATTTACACAAACGCCTTCATTCAAAATATATCCATCCTCACAATAATAGTTCTCTCTAGCAGCAATTTCTTCTACAATTTTGACACATTTCTTTCCCTTTAAAGAATAGTTTTTAGGACACTGATAATACCCTTTAACACATATTCCTCCCTTATTTACATAGCCATTATCACAACTACGATTAAAAAGATAAACTATAGAAGAAGAGATTATGCAAAGTAACAAAACAACGCCAAGAAGAAGTCCCTTTATAATATCCTTCTTAGTATATCTCCGACGAATCCCATCAATATTGGTATACAACTTATTGCTAAGTGCTAGATGATGAACATCTAACGTGGAGTCCAAATGGAACAATTCAACTTTTGCCTTCACAGAATTCTTAACGCCAGTTAAGGCATTCAAATCTTTTAGGACCTCATCAACACTTTGATATCTTTTTTCAAGATCAAATTCCAACAAATGTAAAACAATTTTCATAAGGCCTCGATGAACTCCTTTAATTCTAGGAATCTTAGCTCCTTGATTTCTCTTCTCTATTGCCTGATATATATTAATTTTATGGTTTTCAAAAGGTAATTTACCACCATTCAATAATACATACATAACAAGGCCCAGAGAATAAAGATCAGACCTACCATCCACTTTACCTTCTAACACTTCAGGTGCCATATAACTAGGGGTTCCAAGGAAATGTTTCTCATCCTTAGAAACACTAAGACCAAAATCCCCTAACTTATATTCACTATTAGAGTCCACAAATATATTACTCAACTTAACATCTCTATGAACTAAATTATTTTCATGAAAAACCTTCAAAGCATTACAAATATCTTTACCTAATCGAACGACTTCGCTTTCTGAAATAGTCTTATCCTGATAATAAGATTTAATATCCTTCAACAATTCCATAATAATAAAAATAGAATTGCTCTTCTCTTCATTATAAAATTCATAGTAACAAACAATATTTTTATGGTTATTAACCACTTGAATAATATGAATTTCATTCTTAAGTTGCTCAACTAAAGCTACATTAGTCGAAAAATCACTATAGTCAATATATTTTAATACACATTCTCGCTCAACATCTTGAATTTTTTTGCGAATTAAGTATACTTTCGAATACTGTCCTTCACCTATTTTTCTAATAATTTGCCATTGATTATTCATATTACTTCTTCACCTCGAGCTGCTTTTTCAAAATAAAATAACAAATACCAATAAGTACTAAAGCCATCACACAAATAATGATAATATCTTCATAGAAATGTTTAGAAGTAAACTCAAAAAACAATTCAGCTTCTCTCTTATATCCTGGAACAACATCTTGAATCAAACTAACCATATTATTCATATCATTCGTTGTACCTAATAATTCTAAAGACCAACGACATAACATAAAATAAGAAAGAAATTCAGTAATTCCATCAAGTTCAAATAACATTCCACTAAATAGCATCTGTGGTACAAGTAAAATAGGAATATACGCCATCGCAGCACTAGGATTACTAGCTAAAGTGGAAACCACTAAACCAATAGTAGATGCTGCAAATATAGTAAGACTAGATTCAATTACCATTTCTAAGTCCCATCGAAAAACAACACCATCAACAGGTACTGCAATAAACAGTTTCAAAGAGAATATAAGTAAAAATGCCTGGATAATAGATAAAAACAAAAGAACAATCACTTTAGACGATAAATAAGCCGAGAGTCGCAAATTTGCCATATATTCTTTTTTTAAAATTACTCGTTCTTTACAAATTTCTTGAATAGAATTACCTAAACCAATATAAGTACCAGCAAGCGAAATAGAAAATAAAATAGATTTAGTAACATCATAGTACTCAAACAAATCATTAGTAATAATCAAAGAAAGTAAAAACGAAATAACCGGAGCTTGAAATAATAATAAAAACGTTTGAAATCTATTATTAAATATTGTTTTTAAATATCTCCTGACCAATGTAGAACACTGCGAAAAGAAATGCTTTTTAGAAACTTTTACTTTCTCTGTCTTCTCTTCATTTTCTTTTATTCTAATTTCCTCCTGAGAATCAGTAAATTTTTGATGCCAATGAGAAACATCTTCTTCAATCAGATTATATATATCAACAAAATCATCTACTCCAAAGAATTCTTTAGCACCATTAGGAGAACCATCATAGCAAACTCTCCCACCCCTTCCAAAAAACACAACTTTGTCGCACAAATGTAAATTCAAAGTATTATGCGTAACTAAAATAACTGTACGACCATCCTCACTCATCTTCCTCAAAGTTTTCATAATACTTCTTTCAGTTCCCGGATCAAGTCCACTAGTTGGTTCATCTAAAAAGAAAAGTCTAGGATCTGCAAGCAATTCAATCGCAATACTAGTTCTCTTCCTTTGACCACCAGATAATCGCTTAATTTTAACGTTTTTTGCATCAGTCAAATCAACGATTTCTAAAACTTCTTGAATTCTTCTCTCTTTCTCAATAGAACCAACCTCGTCAGGCATCCTCAAATTAGCTGAATAAGATAACATATCAGATAAAGTTAAATCCGTAAAAACAATATCATCTTGAGGAACGTAACCAATAATATTTTTTAATGTCTCATAATTTTGATAGAGATCCACTCCATTGATTAAAACTTTTCCTTTCGTAGGTTTCATAAGACCAGAAATACAAGACATAAAGGTAGACTTCCCTGCTCCACTTCCTCCGACAAAAGCAACAAATTCTCCAGGATTAATCTGCATATTAATATGTTGAGCTATATCTTTTTTCTTTCCTCTTACTCGAACTGTCTTACAAACATCTTGTGCAATTACTTTAACACCTTTTTCAAAAGACTGATATAATATCTTAGCTTGAAAATAAATAATAGAAACCCCTTCAAAAGAGATAACACTATGATCAGTCAACACAACTTCACCATGAATTAAACGACCATTAACACAAACCTCTTTCTCTAAAGGAAAAAGACTAAAATGTTTATCTTTCTTCTTGATAATGACATAATCAGGAGTCAAATTATTATAAGTCAATAAAATATCACATTCATTTTTATTACCAACTAAAACATCAGATTTAGTATCAATAGAATAACTACTCCAGTTCCTTAAAACATCATCAAACCTAACAAGAATCAAGGCACCTCCCTCAACTCTACTTTCTTCATTGTCAATACGTATAATATCATTGACTTCAATTTTCTTTTTCTGATACACTTCATCATTGATGAGAATACCATTTTTACTATCATTATCAACAATCCACAAATCATCACCAATTAACTCAAAATACCCATGAAATTTAGAAACAAATAAAGAAGAAATAACAATATCATTAGTTTCATCTCGACCAAAAGTAATCTTATTCTTTTTAAAATCAGACACAACAAAATTACTAGCTTCTCCATGAACAAATACAGAAATCGTCTTAATAGAACTAGTTGCTTCATTGGAAATCTCACTAGTAGCTTTCGGCACTGCATTACGTATTAAATTTTTCTTTCCCACATTATAAAAATCAAATAATGTATTCTTTACGTTAACTCCCATATCAATACCTACTTTTATCTTAAAATAAGTATACCAAAAACAACAAAAAAAAACTACTAAAATTTTAAATTGATTTATTTCCTATCTTAAAAGCAAGTAAAAAACAGTTCATTTCAAAGAAAAAAACTAAGAAAAATTTTCTTAGTTAAAGCTATAATTACATATTTATTAACTGATCACAAGATTTAACTGAACCACCGTTTAGAGTTTGACCTTTCTTAGAAATAAGATAATTATAGCAAGCAGAGCCTTCCCAGCAACGGAACCCTCCATATAATTCAGCGTTATTGAACCAAGGCCATCCTTTATTACTTCCCGTCCAACATTGCCAATTAACCCTTGATGTTGTCCACCAAATAGTAACATCAAAGTCATAAGCAGAATTAGCAAACGAACTTGCAAAGTTCTCAGCACTCGATCCCATTCCAACAAACCAACAGATAGAATCTCCACCTCTTTCGCAAGCAGCTCCAGATTTAACTTCACCAGAATCCGGTGCAGGCTCTGGATCAGGTGTAGGTTCTGGATCAGGATCAGGAGCAGGATCAGGTTCAACAGAAGAACCAGAAGAAGAACCCTAACGATAATTAATTGGTGAAACGATATCAATAGAATATCTAGACCCCAAATCTGGATGATGTAATGTTATTCGCAAAGAAAATACTCGATTTGCAGTAGAAATATCAACTTCATTAATACGAAGTGCAGAAATAGTATGTGTACCACTGCTATGAAGGTTAGGAATTGCCTCATTTCCTAAATCTGGCAATGGATATTCGACAACATCTCCCGGAAGACCATAACTAATACTAAACGAATCACTTGCATCTTTTGCGATACCCGCCTTAACGCAAAGCTCATCTTCTTCTCCAGTATCTGCAGCGTTACACCCAAATACCTGCTTTACTTCCAAAACACGTTTACTTCCATCTCGAAGTGTAAATGTAACACGATACCCTGTACCATCACTCATAGAACTAATTTCAGCCCCAGCTAATCCTATTTTAATAAGATCATCCTGAATATCCTTAGTAAGTAAATCTCGATAAGTAACTAAGCTTAACTTATATGAAGAAATAGTCTCTTTATCTTTTAAAGCAACAATTCCATCATATAAAGAAACTACAATCACCGCAACAATCAAAAAGGTAACTAAAATTTCAATAGCCGTCATACCCTTATTGTTTAGTTTGCGCCTTACCATCTTACCACCTCCATATTAGCATAAGTATAATAAGTCTCCGCATCTTCTGAACTATCAGTCGAACGTTTAAATTCTACTAACACTCGATACTTAGCTCGATTTACTGATGGTACAATATAGTCTGGTAAAAATTCTATATAAGCATGAAAAGATTCTCCAAACTCAGAAATGGAAGAAGCAATCGGTTTAAAGTTTTTAATACCACTAGAGTTTTGATCTAATTGATAATTAGTAACAATAACTTTATTTACATGCAATCGTTGCCACATCGTAGTACAAAAATTCCTATCCTCACTATTTGCCGGAAAATTACCACAGAAAGTAGAGCCATCTTCTCCTTCATAAAAATCATAACCTCTACTATTTAAAAAATTAGAAATAGAAGAGAATGAATAATTATCATCTTGAAGAAAGGATTTTATCCAATAAGCGCCATATTTACTATCTAAATCATCATAAAAATCTCTTCTCTCATACTCTCCAATCAAAGGATAAAAATTAATATAAATAACAGAAAACACCGCCGCCACAAACACTGTAACCACTAAAGTTTCCACTAACACAAATCCCTTATTATTTTTTTTCATTTTCCCCATCTACTTTCTTGCTATTATACTAAAAGTATTATATAATAAAATAAGATAAAATACCATAGTAAAAACAAAAGGGGTTGACACTATGATTAAATTTGACTTTAATAAAACGCCTATTACTCAAATCGCGGATTATATAATAATTTCATCTGCTAAATCAAATGCATCAGATATCCATTTTGATCCAAGAGAAGATGGTATGATGGTAAGAATGCGTATAGATGGAGATTTACAAAATTTTACATTTATCCCAAAGGCATATGAAAGAAATTTAACTACAAGATTAAAGTTATTAGCAAACATGAATATTACAGAATCTCGTCTTCCACAAGATGGAGCCATCAAAGGAAACTTTGGTGGCACTTATTTGGATATGCGTGTATCTTGTCTACCCCTAAATGAAGGAGAAAAAATCGTTATTCGTATCTTAGACTATACAAGAAGTTTACAAGGATTAGATTCCCTTGGATTTAACGAGCAAAACCTTGCAAGACTAAAACGTATGATTAAAGTACCAAATGGTATTATTTTGATTACCGGTGAAACTGGTTCTGGTAAATCTACAACTGTATACTCTATTCTAGAAACTCTAAATCGTGAAGAAACTAATATTATTACAGTAGAAGACCCTATTGAAATGAATATCGAAGGACTAAATCAAGTACAAGTAAATGCCGAAATTGGAATGACTTTCGCAGCTGCCCTAAGATCTATTTTACGTCAAGATCCAAACATTATTCTAATTGGAGAAATTCGTGATAGTGAAACAGCACAAATTGCTGTACGTTCCGCAATTACAGGGCACCTAGTTCTATCAACCATCCATACCAACAACACTCTAGCAACAGTAGAACGTCTATTAGATATGAATGTAGAGCGATACTTATTATCTACTGCATTAACAGGAATCATATCTCAAAGATTAGCTAAAAAAATCTGTACAAAATGTAGAATTGAAAGAGAGACAACTGATTTTGAAAAAATGATATTTAAAAAATATTTACATAAAGATGTCGATAAAATATGGGATGCTAATCATGAAGGTTGTGATGCTTGCCGTAAAGGATATAAAGGTCGTATTGCTATCCAAGAAGTACTGGAATTAAATGATGAATTACGTAGTGACTTAAATAATGAAAACATTTCTAAAGAAGAATTATCTAAATTAGTTTATAATGATAAAATCATTACTATGTTACAAGATGCTCTAGGAAAAGTACTAGATGGAACAACTAGTTTCGAAGAAGTACTACGTGTAATTGAAATAGAAGATGCAGAAGATTTCTTTGAAAACGATACCAAAGAAAAATTAAAAGAAAAAGAAATGGAAAAAGAAAAAGAAATCAAAAAAGAACTAGAAGAACAAGAAGAAAAACAACAGAAAGAACAAGAAGAAAAAGAACAGAAAGAACAAGAAGAAAAAGAACAAAAAGAAATAAATAAACACCACCTAGAAGAAGTATCTATCAATAATACTACTCCATCATCAGGAACTCACGCAACACCTCGAACAATTCCTACGAATATAGAAGAAATACCAAAGGTATCTATTGTAAAAACAACAAGTGGAAGTACGCCTATCAACTCCTTAGAAAAAATAGAAGCAATAGAGAAACAAAAAAACATTCAAGAAATTACCAACAATCTAAAAACAGAGGTAAATAAACCTACACCATTTACAGAACCAAACATTACAACTATCACACAAAATAAACCAATAATACCACAAATACAAATAACCCCTGCCAAAAATCAAGAAATAGAACCACAAAATAAAGAAAATCCTGTAATAATTCCAACCATAACCACGGTAGGGCCAATAACAAACCAGCAACCACAATCGCAAAATCCTAGTCCAGTACAACAATCAACAACACTTGTTCTACCAATACAACCTATAATACAGCAACCGCAAAATACAAATACACAACAATAAAAAATCTAGAATAAATCATCTAGATTTTTTTATTTTGAAAAATTACCCCTCTAAATATTCTATAATTTCTTGATTAATATCTTCAACATCACGAATATTACCGTCTTTTACACATTCTATTCTTTTCCAATTATACATTTCAGAAAGTTCAATATAACTCTCTTCTGCATTTTTTAAATGCTCAGCAGAACGCTCATGTTCATCTAAACTCTTTCTATTTTTTTTCAACTCTAAAGAATATTGATAAGGCATATGCAAAAAGATAGTTTTATCAGGCTTTGGTAATTGTAATAACCAATATTCTAACTTATCAATCCATTGATACATTAAAAAACGTTCCTCTTTATCATGAATCTTACTTCCTTGATGAGCTAAATTAGAAGTAGTATATCGATCTAAAATAACATAATAACCTTCTTCTAAGTATGGCAAAATCTTACTCATATTATACTTTCTATCAGCAGCATAATAAAGTGATGCAATATGAGGATCTACTTGATCAGCTCCCTCTGGAAAAAAGCCTGAAGAAATATCTGGATTCCCTAAATATGGTCCACCGACAATCCTACCTGTAGGTGTATCATACATTGGAAATCCAAAATGAACACACTTTTTACCCTGCTCATTTAACTTTTTCTCCAATAAAATAGATTGAGTTTCTTTTCCAGAACAATCCGTCCCTTCTATAACTATAATTTTACCTTTCATACTTATCCTCTTTTCTATCATACTTCCCTTCTATCATATCAAAAAAATAAAAATCTATCAACAAAAAATAAGTGTACTTTTAGACACTTATTCTATCATTGTCATCAAAAGGAACTAATAAAAATTTACGACTTGCCAAATAATCACACATATGAACAAAATTTTGATACTTAGTTTTAGGAGCTTCCAACACTTCTTCTCCATTATAATCCTTCGTCCAAGGTCCCATATGTGTCTTAATAACAGAACAAAGAAGATCTAACTCTTCATCACTCATAAGTAAATCCGCTTTATGTTCCATAATATAATTTGCCATTAAAATAGGATGATCAAAGCAACTATATTGTTCTTTAGGTATACCACGCTTAATTCCATCATGAAGTAAAAGACCCATTAACATAATATCTTTTTCAATACTAGTATACTTATCCCCAATAGATGGATCTTGCAACAACTCATACCCTATTCTAACAGCAGCTTTCGTATGACGTAAAAGACCACCCTTACCTAACGAATAACTAGGATGATATTTTCCAGTAGAAGACGCAGCCACCTCAAAGAAATAATCAGGCAACAATTCAATCATGGTACGACAGTCCTCTTGTATAGTCTCGTCTTTTATATATCCTAATTCTACTTCAAATACATCTACTTTATTCATAACTACACTCCTCTAATAATCTAACAATAATTTCATTACTCAAATACCAATATTTTGAAGGAATAAATATTGAACTCTCTGTCTCAGTTAAATATCCATCTAAAACCAAGTTAGAATAATCATATACATCAACAAGTCGCTTATGATATCGAATAAAAAACTGTTCTTTAGAAATACCAACTTTCGTTCGTAAATTCAAAATTATCTCATATTCCATTTTATCATAAATAGATAATTTTTCTTCCTCATATCGATATTTTTTCTGTAAATAATGTGTAATACTACGAGTATTACTATAACGTATATCACCAAGATATCCACTAGCACCAAGTCCAAACCCATAATAACAATTATTTTTCCAATAACATAAATTATGCCTAGAACAAAAATCATCTTTCGCAAAATTACTAATTTCATAATGATTAAAATCAGATAATTTAGAACAAATAACCTCATACATTTTAGCATCTAACTCATCAGAAATATTCTTCTCATGATCTAAATATAATTTAGTATGCTCTTCTAAAATCAAAGAATAAGTAGAAATATGAGAAACATCCAAAGATAAAATAAAATCAATATCTTCTTCTAATTCTTGTAAAGTTTCTCCTGGAAAAGCATACATTAAATCAACATTAATATTAGTAATACCTACTCTTTTACAATAAGAAATAATATGACGAACATATTCTAAATCTAAAGTACGATTCATTTTCTTTAATATCCAATCATGCGTAGTCTCCAGCCCAAAACTAATACGATTGATGCCATACTTTTTAAATAAATCTATTTTCTCTTCTGTAATACTATCAAAATTAGCTTCAATAGTAACTTCACAAGAAGAAGACTTTTTAAAAACTGATAAAATAGAAAACAAATTCTCTAATTCTAAAACAGATAAACTACTAGGAGTACCTCCACCAATATAAAGAGTATCTAATACTTCTCCCTGATAAAATTCCAGAATTTCATTTTTTAATGCTTCTAAATAAGAAGAAACATATCCCGTATTGTAAAACACTTTACAAAAATCACAATAACTACAAATCTTCTTACAAAATGGAATATGAATATAACAATATCTCACATTACTCATACTGTCCCTGTAACCTACGAATAGTTTCTAATTTTTTTACTTTTTCCTTTGTTCTAACAACACCATGAACTTCCTTACTAGAAATATCTTCATAAATTTCACCTAACCATGAAACATAAATAGCATCCATATTCTCTAACTCTTTTTCTGATTTTTGTAATAATTTTCTAGATATCGTAGGATCCATCATAGAAAGAAGGAAAGAAAAAGGTAAAAGATTACGATAATTTTCTACAAGTTCCTCTTCTTCTATCCAAGGAATCATTACATAATATCTTTTTCCCTGTCGTTCAATAACTTGCATTTCCTCATAAAATCTTTGATTATATTCCCCGTCCCTTTTGATAACAGAAAGACCACTATCATCAAAATTTTCCCCTAATATCTTTTGATAACATAAAACCTCTTCTTCATCAATAATTCTTCTACCTTCTTTACGATGAATCTCAATCATCGCATTAACAATAAAATCATCTTCTGTAAAATAAATTCCCATATATTCCCCCATATCTATTTTTCATAATATATTATCTATCGCTAGTAGCTAAAATAGACAAAAATGCCTCTTGTGGAACCTCAACACTACCAATCTGTTTCATTCTCTTTTTGCCTTCTTTTTGTTTCTCTAATAATTTCTTCTTACGAGTAACATCTCCACCATAACATTTAGCTAAAACATTTTTACGTAACGCTTTAATATCAGTACGAGCAATAACATGAGTACCAATGGCAGCTTGAATTGGAACTTCAAACATCTGTCTTGGAATAATCTCTTTTAATTTTTCTACTACAACCTTGCCACGATTATAGGCAAAGTCTTTATGAACAATCACAGACAAAGCATCCACTATCTCACCATTAAGTAAAATATCCATTTTTACTAAATTACTTTCTTTATATCCAACAAGCTCATAATCAAAAGAAGCATACCCTTTAGTATAAGACTTTAACTTATCAAAAAAATCATAAACAATTTCAGAAAGTGGAATTTCATAATGAATGGTAACCCTAGTTTGATCCAAATACTCCATATTAATAAAAGTACCTCGTTTATCTTGACACAACTCCATGATTGGACCTATATAATCACTTGGTGTAAAAATACTTGTTTTTACGTACGGTTCCAAAGTTTTAGAAACCACTTCTCTTTTTGGCATCTTCGTAGGAGAGTCTACCATAATCTTAGAACCATCAGTAAGTAAAACTTCATAGACAACAGAAGGAGAAGTAGCAATTAAATCGATTCCAAACTCCCTTTCTATTCTCTCTTCAATAATTTCCATATGTAAAAGACCTAAGAAACCACAACGAAATCCAAAACCTAAAGCTTTAGAAGTTTCAGGATCAAAAGTTAATGATGCATCATTTAATTTCAATTTTTCTAACGCTTCTCTTAAATCTTCAAACTTACTAGATTCAATAGGATATAATCCACAATAAACCATAGGTTTCATCGGTTTATATCCAGGCAATGCCTCTTTTGCAGGATTACTATCCGAAGTAATAGTATCACCTACTAAAACATCACTAATGCTTTTAATAGAAGCATATAAATAACCAACCTCACCAGCTTTTAAAGACTTCACCTGTCTTTCTTTAGGGGTATTAATAGAAAGGCCAACGACATCATAAACAGCTCCCGTTTCCATCATTTTAATCATATCTCCGACTTTTACTTTGCCTTCCATAACTCGAATACTAATAATAACACCACGATAAGCATCAAACAAACTATCAAAAATTAAAGCTTTTAAAGGCTTATTATCATCTCCATTAGGTGCAGGTATTTTTTTTATAATAGCTTCCAGCAATTCATCAATTCCAATCCCAGTTTTCGCACTAGTTAAAACAATCTCATCACGAGAAAAACCAATATTTTCAAGTTCTGTTACTACTTTATCAATATCTGCATTAGGTAAATCAATCTTATTAACAACAGGAATTACGGTTAAATTATTATCGATTGCTAGATAAAGATTAGCAAGAGTTTGAGCCTCCACTCCCTGCGCCGCATCAACAACAAGCAAAGCACCTTCACAAGCAGCTAAACTCCGCGACACTTCATAAGAAAAGTCAACATGTCCAGGAGTATCTATCAAATGAAAGTAATACTCTTCGCCATCATGCCGATAAGTAAGTTGTACAGCATTTAATTTAATAGTAATACCACGTTCTCTTTCAATATCCATAGAATCTAACATCTGACTTTTTAATTCTCTTTCTGATATTGCTCCAGTCTTTTCCAAAATACGATCGGCAAGTGTACTCTTCCCATGATCAATATGTGCAATAATACAAAAATTTCTAATATTTTCCTGTTTCATAAACTTGCCTCCAGTCCTTTTATTATATCAAATATATTTTCTTTTTTCTATGCTTCAAAAGAAAAAAGCTACCAAGTTAGTAGCTATTGTTCTATTTTACTTTGATAAAAATAATATTCCCCATTAGTTTCTTTAAATTTATAAGTAATGATATTTCCACTTTGCATATAATCTTCAATAGATAATGGATTCTCTTGATACTTTTCAACTGGAATATTATCTTGCGAATCAATCAACATCGTATGATTATAATCACGATATACTTGATAACTAACTAAATTATTATTAACACTGCTCGTAATATAAACAACTCTCTCCACTAAAGTAATCATACCATCATCAGAACGCGTTGCACTTTCTAATCCATAGAATGCAACAGGAATGAATCTAGCAGGAGTAGCATCAGTTTTAGCAAGTGTTGTTTCATATCTTTCTTTATTAATATTATATGTTAAAGACAAAGTATTACCAACATCAAAGCCAGGAGATAAAATAATTGGCAAAGTTCCTTGCTTTAAATATTCTACTTTATCACCAAAATAAGACTTCATTAACTGACCCATATCAATATCATCAATATAATACTGTTTCTGCACTGTTGTATCACTACTTTTAATTTCTTGTAATTCTTTCTCCTTTAAAAGGGAAAGTGCATAATAGAACTTCTCATAATTACTAAAATCTTTCAAGGTAACAAACTGCTCTTTCAAATATTTATTTAATGTATTACTATCTCTTCCATAAGTAACCAAATCATAAATGTCTTCAACCTTTGGATCATCTATACTCAAAGTATCAGAAATACCAACACTTGGTTCATTCTTATGATTCCCTTTAAAAAATAAACTACTTATAAAATAAACACTAAGGCCAAGCACAATAACAATGACAACTAAAACAGCAATTTTAATCATTTGAGAACGATTCGATTTTTTATTATCATCTTGTGATGGTCTAGGTGGCGCATAGTTTTCTCCATCAACAATATAATTATCATCATCTGGTACGTACATAAACTCAACTCCCTATCCTCTATTATTATTTTATCAAAAATACACAGAAAAAAAAGTAGTTTCATATAAAACTACAAAATTTACTGTAAATTATGATATCGGCCAATAATCCATTCAGCTACTTTAACACCATCCATAGCAGCAGTAGTAATTCCGCCAGCATAACCACTCCCCTCACCACTTGGATAAAGCCCTTGAATATTAGCTTCCCCATTATCATCACGAAGAATTCTAACAGGAGAAGAGGTTCTACTTTCAACTCCTGCTAAAATAGCATCACCCCGATTAAATCCAGCGATTCTTCTTCCAAAAACAGGCATAGCTTCACAAATAGAATCAGTTACAAACGATGGTAAAATTTCATTTAAATCTCCAAATGTATAACTACCTTTCATGACTGGCAAAAAATCTCCAAATTGTGTAGAAAAAATCCCGCTACGAAAGTCATCATATAATTGTACAGGTATTTTACCAGAACCATATAAATAAGCCTTCTCTTCTAACTCTCGTTGAAAAGAAACACCATCTAATGGATGCGTACCAAAGTCATCTGGAGTAACATTAACAACTAAAGCACTATTAGCATTTTCACTATCCCTAGCATGATAACTCATACCATTAATTGCTAGTCTTCCTTCTTCACTAGAAGCATTCACAACATAGCCTCCAGGACACATACAAAAAGAATAAACACCTCTTCCTTTCTTAGTCGTATAAGTAAGCTTGTAATCAGCAACAGGAAGCCTAGAATCCATCGTACCATACTGACTCATTTGAATCATATTTTGAGGATGTTGAATACGTACACCTACCGCAAAAGGTTTAGCTTTCATTTCAACTCCTCTACGATAAAGCATAGAAAAAGTATCTCTAGCACTATGTCCAATAGCTAAAACTAGTAGAGAACAGCTAACCTGCTCCTTACCATTAATTTCAATACCAACTACTTTACCATCTTGAACAAATATATCAGTAAGACAGGCAGAATAACGAAACTCCCCACCTAAACGTATAATAGAATTCCTAATATTTTTAACAACGTCCTGTAACAAATCAGTACCAATATGAGGTTTTTGTAAATACATAATTTCAGGAGGAGCACCATGTTCTACAAAAATAGAAAACACTTTTTTACCACGAAATGACTTATCCTTAACCATAGTATTTAACTTACCATCAGAAAAAGTACCTGCGCCACCTTCACCAAACTGAACATTAGAATTAGGATTTAAAACACCTGTATCCCAAAATTTAGAAACAGATTCCATCCTATCTTCCATCTTCTCACCACGTTCAATAACAATTGGCTGATATCCTTCGCTTGCTAAAATATAAGCACAAATTAACCCACAAGGACCACTACCTACTATTATCGGACGATTAGAAAGTTTTTCTTGTCCCATTGGAGGAAGCTGATACTCCTCTATTGGAGCTAAAAATATATCTTTAGAATGATTCTTATTTAAAATTTTAGAAGGAGAAAAAACTTCCACATCAACTTCATAAACATAATGAATATCATCTTTTCGTCTAGCATCTAATGACTTCTTTACAATTGTAACATTTAATATCTCACTAGTCTTTACATGCAACTTTTTAGCAACTTCTCTAATCAAATTATCTTCTTCCCCTAATTTTATTTTAACTTGACGAACTCGAATCATTCTACTCCACCTCGTAATATTCTACCTACAATCATTCCGGTCATAAACCCAAAACCTAAATTATAACCACCACAATCACCATCAACATCTAAAACTTCACCTATAAAATATAAATGATTTACTTTTTTAGATTCTAAAGAAGAACTAACTTCAGTAAGTGGTACTCCTCCACTACATACTTGAGAAGAAGAAAAATCCTTAGTACCTACAACAACAACAGAAAATTCCAAAATCATACGAATAAGACATTCTTTCTCATTAACATCTAAACTATTCCAAGTACTTTTATGCGAGATACCACATCTTTTTAAAATAACGAATAACAATTTATATGGAAGAATACCTTCTAAAAATTCAATTAAACGATAGTCACCAAGAGTATTTCCACGAAAAGTAAACCAAGAGAAAATTTCATCTTTACTCTTTCCATCTAAAAATGGTAAAAAATTAAGAGCTAATCTAAACTGATGTTTTTCAAGTATCCCACGAGAAATATAACGACTTAAATTAAAAATACAAATACCACTAACTCCGTAATCAGTAAGTTGAATTTCACCCGATTCTTTTTTAATAAACCTATCGTCTTGATACAAAGAAACTGTACAAAGTGCCCGAACTCCAGACCAATCTTTCAAAAAATCTCCTTCGGTAACAACTTGTACTAAAGCAGGACAGACTGGAATAATACTATGTCCAAATTTCCGAGCCAAAAAATAGCCATCACCCGTAGAACCAGTTTTAGGACTAGCCTTAGAACCCGTGGCAATTACTAAATCATCAAAATATTCACGACCATCTTTCAATACAACAACAAATTTTCCATCTTCCTTATAAACATCCAAAACTTCAGTATCAAGAGCAAATTCTACTCCAACATGCTTAGCATAACTTTCTAATAAATCTCGAATGCTACTTGCTTGATTAGAATAAGGATAGTAATACCCATCTCTAATACTGGGAACAACACCTAAAGAATCAAAAAAGTCTAAAACTTCTTTTTGTACACGAGATGTAATGATATTAGATAAAAACTCAGGATTACTAGTATGATAATGTTCTAAATTCTGATCACAATTCCAATAATTACAACGACCATTACCTGTTGCTAGAAGTTTCTTACCAACAATTGAATTTTTATCAAATAAAACAACACTAACATCTTTACTAACTGCTTGAATTGCACATACAAGACCACTAGCACCAGCACCAATAATTCCAACCTTTTTCACAAAGCTTCACCTCTAAATACATTATACCATAAGAAAAAGATTGAATACATCAATCTTTTAATTAGCGCCTTTTTGCTTTTTTAGTATTAACTCCTTTTTTTATTTTACCAGCAACAATTCCAACACCCAAAATAGCACCTGCTCCTAAAACACCAAGGCCTACTTCTCTAATTGGTAAATGATCAAATTCTTTTACCTCCAATAAACCATCAACTTTATCAAATAAAGGATCAGAATAATCTTTAACAGAAAAGTTAATATCCAAATGTCCCCTACCATTACCAGCACCAGCATTAATAGCACTATCAGTTGCTTGAGCCATAGAGATAGCTTTGTTTTCTTCTAAAATAGAAGACGGACGCACTTCCTCTAAAGGAACATCTTGTTTTCCAGCAGTATATTGATCTCCACCAGCAACCCATAATTCAAAATGATCTTCTAATGGATAATTAACCATAGATTGTAAATTTTTAAGACCAGATTGATTACAATAAAGTCCCGGTGTATAACCTGCTTGAGTCATTCTTTCTACCCATGAATTCAACATAGCACTAACATACTCAGAATTAAATCTCTCTTCCCAAGTAGCACCACTTGGTAGTTCAACATCTAAATATACAGGATAACTAACATTTTTATCTTTCAATGCTTCAATAACTATATCAGTCTGTTCTTTTTGTTTTGCTAAAAAATCATTCATGGAAGTAGTATTTGTCATATCATAAGCATTATAGCAATATACACCAGCAGGAATTCCATAAACATTAGCTTGAGACATATTTTGTTCAAAATATGGATCTATTTCTGTTCCCTCGGAACATTTAAAAATCAAAAATTCAAAATTTCGAGCCATCTTATCCCAATTAACATTATCTCCTTGAGCATAAGATAAATCAGCACCTCGCAACGGACTATCAACACTGACAAATCCTTTTGGAACACCATCATAAAGTGAACTTGGAATACGTATCTTACTTCCGACAGATATCTCATCAAAAGAAACATCATTAAATTTTAAAACGTCATCAACACTCAAACCATATTGAAAAGCAACATCTAAAATATCTTCTCCATCAGCCATAGTATGTAGCTTATCATATTGAAATCCGTCAATAGTATTATTACCATTTTGATTAATAACTGTTGCTAAATCTGTAAAAGCTTTGATATTACCATCTAAATCTTTAACTACATTATAAGTACCATCATACTTTACTTCTTCTCCATCTTGAATGACATAAGCATCATAAGAACTGATTCCTGTATATTCTTTAAACCGACACAAATTACTATCAGTACCATAAACACCAACATAAATACCATTAGCACTACACTTTTTTAAAAATGCTTCTGCATATTTAGTCATAGTAGTACTGTCCAAACTAGTATCATCCATAATAGTATCAACATTTAAATATACTGGAAAAGAAATATTATACTTAGAAATAAGACTCTTAACATATTCAACATCATCATAAACACTAGATAGACAATCCATATTAGGTCGAATAATAACACCACAAGAAATATCATTTTCATCACAATAATTCAACTTTGCATCTTGAAAGAACACACCATCATACCGATGATTACCCGCATCTAAAACAACAAAGTCACTACTATCAACAGAAAGATATGGTAATGGAATCAAATCATCATGACCGACTTCATTTTCAATACGAACTTCATCCGGCTCTTCATTAAAATGATGAATAGTACCAACGGCACTCCCAGCAAAAACTGTACCAGCAAGTAAAAATGCAACTACTTTACCCTTCTTGTTTACCTTTAACTTGCCTTTCATGAAATAACCCCCTTCAATTTACGTAGGTAGATTATACCACAAATTATCCATTCTGTCAATCAGTTTACACCAATCACTAACACATACTATATCAAAAAAACTTGCTAAAACGCAAGTTTATAATACTTCTTCTTGAGCATTCATAATAACAACACTCAAATTATCAAAATCAATTTTAGAAACAATTTTTTCTAATGTTTTTATATTCATCTTCCGAATAATATCTACTTTATTAGGAATAACTTTATGATAACGAATCATATCATCAAAAATATTATTAACTGTAGAATCAATATAATCAGCCATCTTAACCTCATTCGCAATCCATACTTTTTTCATTCTATCAAACATCGCTTCATCTAATTCATGATTAGCTAACTCTTCTTTTATTTCTTGCACTAAACTTTCAGGATGATTGGTAGAAGAAAGAATCATATACGTTTTATACTGTTCTGTATTATCCCAGTCGCTATAGAAGTTATTTAAAAGTTTCTCATTACGTGCACGTTCTCTAAATAAAGAAGAAGAGCCAAAAAGCATAGTAGTAAACATCGTTAAATATAAATCTAATTCTAAATCATCATAAGTTCCCAAATCAGCAATTGGAACTTTTAATCCCACCGCAATTTTTGGAACTTGAATATTGCCAACAAAACAATCTTCCTTTTTACGTACACTTTTCTTCTCTTTGATAGTTGTAATTTCTGCTTTTTCCAAATTTTCCCTAGTATCTAGTTCTTGATGAATAACACTCATCGCTTCATCCATAGGAAATTTACCAACAACAAGTATAAACATATTATTTGGACTATAAAAATTATGATAACATAGATATAAATCTTCTTTTGTTATCTTATAAATTTCATCAACAGTACCACCTATATCAACTCGTCTTGGATGAACATGATAAACATTTTCTCGTAATTTAGTCTCTAACTGTACATCTGGTAAATCAGCATACATCTTTAACTCTTCTGCGATAATCCCTTTCTCTTTTTCTACATTTTCATCTGTATAGTAAGGAGCATTAACATACTGTATTAGATAACGTAAATTATCAATAAAATTTTTGGTACCATAACAAATATATTGAGTATTATCATAAGAAGTAGAAGCATTAGCCCCAGTACCACTTTTAGAAAAATAAGCAAATGGGTCTTCACCAGACTCCTGTTCAAACATCTTATGCTCTAAAAAGTGAGCAATACCATCTGGTACCTTAATAGATTTCTTTTCTCCGGCAGGTGTAAAACTAGTGATTTCAGAACCAAATCTAGTTGCATAACTAATATAATAATTAGATTTTTTCTCAAATGGAACAAAAATAACATCCAGTCCATTAGAAAGAGTTTCGGTGTAAACAACTAAATCTAGCCCTTTTAAATTAATTTTCTTCATGACTATCACCCTCTAATAAAAACACAGTATCCATCTTAATCTTTTTCGCAACCTTCACAATATCAGCCTTACTAACACTCATAATCTTACGACGTTTTTCTTCCAAATCATCAGTACCAATCAATTCCATCATATAATAATTATCTAAAATACGACCAGGATTATCTTCCATTTCATCTAAAGCTGTACAAAAATATTCTTTCGCAACATCAATATCATGCTCACTAAAATTACCTTTACGCATATCTTGCAAAATTTGATCAATAAGCTCCAACGTTCTAGAATAATTTTCTTTATCAATACCAGCTCGAATTAAAATTAAATGATCAAGTTTGTTTGGAACAGAATTAATAACATAGCATAAAGAATTTTTCTCTCTTACTTCTTGAAATAATTTAGAATCACTACTTCCACCAAAAATAATATTATATAAAGTAAGTACATAATTTCTCTCATAAGAAGAAAGTCCATACGAACGACACCCTATAGCCAATTTAGATTGAGAAGCATTAGTAATTTCTCTTGCATAAATTTTTCTACTTCTAGGCTTCACCTCTGATAACAGATAAGGAATTTTTTGACGTTTCACAGTTTTAACAGGAATAACTTCACGAATCATTTTAGTCATTTCTTTAAAATCAATATCACCAATAACAAAAACATCAACCATATCACTACGAATAGTCTTTTGATAATATTGATACAAAGCATCAGGAGTAATTTTATCTAAATCCTCCAAATATCCAACCATTCGATAAGAAGAAACTCGTCCCTTATCCATAACTTCAAACAAACGAAGCAAACTATAACTAGCCCCGTCTTCTTTTAAAGAAGATAAATTACTACGCATCGTACTTTTAACAATTTCCAACTTTTCGGAAGAAAATTTTTGTGCCTTTACATCAGGATGGAAAATAATTTCATTTAAAAATTCTAATGCCTTCTTAAAATTTCCCTCTTCCGTATATCTATCATGTAACACAGACAAATAAATATCCAAATTATTATAATTACCAAACCTAGAATTATGTGTTTGAATATCAGCTGCGTATAATTCTTGTGCTTCAATCGTCAAATCCCTTTTACTAGGATATTTACTGCTAGACTGCAAAAACATATCACATAAAACATTTCGTAAAGTAATTTCTTCCTTCACAACAGGACTATGAAAAGCAACTCTTACAGTAATTGTTTTAAATCGATTTGTCTTAACCATATGTAATTTATAAGAACCTAAATCTTTTTTTACGTATTCCATACTTCACCCCATTTCTAAATTATAATATAACAGCATCAAGCGCTAACTTTATCATCTGATTTAAAGACTGCTCTCTTTCTTCACTAGAAAGACTTCTTTTATCATAGAAAGAATCAACAACAGTCATTAAGCAACTAGCTTCTCTTCCTAATTTTCGAGCAATATAAAATAAACCAAAAGCTTCCATCTCAACAGACAAATAGTCATTACCAGGAAAATTGGCTTTAAATACATCTTCACTATCAGAATATAAATCAAATACATCACTAGTAATAGTTTTACCAATTTTAATAGGAATATGTGCATCATTCGCAACTTTTTCAATATCTTGATTTAATAAATGGCTAGCTTCAACAAAATTAACGTCCTGATTATCAAGCAATTGATCAAAATAACTTTTACAATAAGCCCCGGTAGATAAAACTACATCAAGTATTTTTACATCAGGATGAAAAGAACCACTAGTACCAATACGAACAATCTTTTTAACATTATAAAACTTATAAAGTTCATAAGAATAAATCCCAATACTAGGAACTCCCATTCCAGAAGCAAAAACAGTAACTCTTTTTCCTTTATAATACCCCGTGTATCCGAACATATTTCGAACAGTATTAATTAGTTTAGCATCCTCTAAAAAATTTTCAGCAATATATTTAGCCCTAAGAGGATCTCCAGGCATTAAAACTACTTCTGCAATATCTTCTAATTTACTTTCTATATGTGGCGTTGCCATAATATACCTTCTTTCTACATTATTTATTATACCAAGAATATATGAAAATGAAAACAAAAGAAGTAAGATTACTGATCACTCCTTTAGAAATAAAAAAGAAAAGATGATTCTGTCTTTTCTTATACGTGATTAAAGTTATGATAAAATTATAAAGTCATAAGGAAAGCATTGAAAAAGGAAAGAAAAAAAGGAAAAACACCAAGTCCTATAAACACAATGGATACAAAAGACATAGTAGAAGGAAGTTTTTCTGCATAGTCCCAGTTAGGAGAATCAGGATTATAATAAACAACCATATCACTTCCTATAGGTCATAATTCGGAAGCCATCTTACGAAAATTAGTAATCGCACTCCTTGGTACTACTAAATAATCCCTACAACTAATATAAGCCCTATTCCACCAACAAAAAATATCTCCAACAAGATAACTTGGCCGTTACCCATAATTACTCTCCTTCTACATCTTCCCCAGTATTATCTAATTGAACTAAAACTTCTCTAGGTTTAGAACCATTCGCTGGTCCAATAATACCACGCTCTTCTAACAAGTCAACAAGTCTAGCTGCACGGTTATAGCCAAGTTTAAATCGTCTTTGCAAAAGAGAAGCACTTGCTTTTTGACTTTCAATGACAAATTGAACAATATCGTTATATAGTGGATCTTCATCATTCGCTGCATCGCCAAACTCTTGTCCACTAACATTACTTACATTATGATCAATAGATTCCAAATTCATTAGCGCCTCATCATATTGAGCTTTTTGTTGTTCCACGGTGAAATCAATAATTCGCTTAATCTCATCATCCGTAATAAAAGAACCTTGAATACGGGTTGGAGAATTAACACCAATTGGTAAGAACAACATATCTCCTTTACCAAGTAATTTTTCAGCTCCAGTTTGATCCAAGATGGTACGAGAATCAATTCCTGAACCTACCGCAAAAGAAATACGAGATGGAATATTTGCTTTAATTAGACCAGTAATAACATCCGTAGATGGTCTTTGAGTTGCAACAATCAAATGAATTCCTGCCGCACGCGCTTTTTGTGTAATTCTAAGGATAGAATCCTCAACTTCTTTTGCAGCAACCATCATCAAATCAGCAAGCTCATCAATAATAACAACAATATATGGAAGCTTTGCTTTAGTAACTCCGTCGGCTTGATGATCTTTATTCCATTTATCAATATAAGCATTATAACTTTCGATATTTTTAGTTTTTGTTTCACTAAAAGTCTCATAACGTCTTTCCATTTCAGCAACCATCTTTGCTAAAGCAACAGCCGCTTTCTTAGGATCAGAAACAACAGGACACATCAAATGTGGCACGCCATTATAAACAGATAATTCAACAACTTTAGGGTCAACCATAACAAGTTTAACTTCATCTGGACGAGCACGCATCAAAATAGAACAAATAATTCCATTAATACATACCGATTTACCACTACCAGTAGTACCAGCAACTAACATATGTGGCATTTTATTAATTTCACAAACACCAATATCACCCATGATACTTTTACCAAGAGGAACCATAAGTTTCTTATCCATAGCATTCATCATCTGTTTACTACTAATAATTTCATAAAAACTAACAGGAGTCGCAACATCATTAGCAAACTCAATACCTACAGTATTTTTACCAGGAATAGGAGCTTCAATTCTAACATCCTTTTTAGCAAGAGCTAAAGCAATCTCACGATTAATACTAGTAATCTTATTAACTCTAGTACCACTAGCAATCTCTAATTCGTATTGAGCAACCGTAGGACCTATATGTACTTCAACTACTTTACCAACAATTTTAAAGTCTTTTAATACCTTCTCTAAAATCTCAATATTCTTTTCAATAGAAGCTTCATCCGTTTCCTTCTGTTTCTTTTTCGGTTGATTTAATAAACTAATTGGTGGTAACTGATACTCATGATTAGTAGTAGGAACTTCTTTACTAACATCAGCCTCTTTAACACCTACTTCTTCTTTTACAGGAACTTTCTTTAACTCATCAATACTAGTAATCTTAATATGCTTATCTTTCTCTTCAAGAGTATCTTCTTCCTCTTCTTCTCCATTACTAATAATAACAGCCTTCTTATCTTCTTTTTCCCCATTAAGAGCCTTACGTTCTTTTGCTTCTCGAAGCTTCTCTTTCTGAGATGATACTTTATCTCTAACAAAATCAACAATAGAAAATCCAGTAAATAAACAAAATCCAACAACAATAAACACCCAGGAAACAATCTGCATACCTGTATAAGAGAACAACTTATCAAAGATAATCGCAAAAATACAACCAATAATGCCTCCACCAACAGAATACCAATTCTCTAACATTCCTGTATTCATAATCCCATGAAAAGAAGCAACCAACTGATCCATAGTAGTCTTAAAAATAAGCATCACATTGCCATCATGTTCTAAAACAAAATCTTGATGCATAATTACTAAAAAGCCAATAGTAAGAATATAAAGACCTATAAGCTTTGTAGAAAAAAAATCAGGCCATTCTCTTTTTATAAGTAAATATCCGCCAACAATAAAAACAACAGCCAATAAAACCATATAAATAGAACCTACTAAAAACAAAGCAAAAGAAGCAACAAATTCACCAGCTACTCCTAACTTGCCAATTCCCAAAACAGATAAAACAAGTAAAATAAGTCCTATTAACTCAGATTTATATTCAAATGTTTTCTTTGTTTGTTTTTTTCGTTTCTTTTTTGCCATACTCTATACTCCTTACATTATGTATCTACTCATTCAAATTATACTACAAATAAACAAAATACTAAATACAAAAATAAAAATTTAACAGTAAAGAAGAAAAAGTATTACAACATCTTTTGTATAATCTTATTTTTTTCATGAAAGTTCCAATGCACTCCTTCTTCACTTGTAATATGATAATTATTATCACTATGCAAAAAAGAAACATCCATGGAACTAACTTCTTCATTTTCATAATGCACCTCTGCCAAATATGCAACAACACCATTTAAATTATATTTACTAGTAGAAGGAGCTCCTAAAAAAAGTTGTTGTTTATAATCAGAAACATCAGTAGTATAGACAAAGGCATGGTGCAAGTGTCCAGACCACAAAACATCATACACTTCATCTAGCCATCTACTTTCCTGTTTCATATCACAAAGTTCAAACAATTTAACTTCTCTACGAATACCACTAACATAAAGCCTATGACCAAAATGCATAGAAACATTAGAAAAATCAGTTTTCCAACTTGGCTTAGGAATAATATAAAAACTAGGATGATAAGCATTTAAATAACGTAAATCAAAAATACTAGAATATGGATGCTCACGACTGAGTTGAAAAAATCCATGAAGAAATTCATCATGATTTCCAATATTAGCATAAGTCATCATTTCTTGACTAGTTGGATTAGGATAATCACAAATAAACTCCCGGATTTGTTTTAACATATCTTCAACTGAAAAATCCCCATAAAGAGGTCCATGAAAAATATCCCCTAAATGAAAACACTTAGAAGCACCATTTGCAATTGCATAATTATATACCGCATCTAAAAGACGAAAATCTGCAAATTCCGGATGTCCAATATGAGTATCTGAAATAACCAAAAATTTTTTATCATGAATATTATCATCCACCGTAAAAGAATAGTGGCGTCTAGAATAACTAGATTTATGTAGATGTTCATTCTCAATATATCGATAAACTGCTCCCTTATTCCATGTATCATCACGTAAAATACAACCATAGTCAACCAACAAATCAGAAACAATGCCAAAAAAATCTTCATCAGCAAGCTCTACTTTCTTAGCTTGTAATAAAGATTTTAATTCATTTTCTGTAATACCATCAGATTCTCTAATACTATCACATACACAAGTTTGTAATTTTTCCGTATTCAAATACATATAATCACCAATTAGCATTATATTATAATGGATAAAAGAAAAATATACAAGATTTTAAAATTGTCTAATAAACGATACTAAACTTTCTTCTTACAATACCCTTGCCCTATCTCTTCGGCACAAGAGAAAGCAACAAAATCACTTAAATGTTCGCAAGAATCTAAATAATAAACATTAGAAAAATTTTCAATATATTCCATATCTCGATCCCATTCCGAAAGCATCCTAGAAATATATCTATCAGTGTTATTTCGCTCAACATACCTTTTTCTATACTCTTCTTTTAACTCTCTCCTAGGAGCAACAATAGTAAATGGTAACTGACAATCCGAAAGTAAAGAAAGAATTTCTGTTTTAAACACTACCAAAATATAAGAATATTCATCTTTATGATATAAATCACTAATAGCATCAATATAATTATAGGGCCAAGAAAGATTAAGTCTTTTCTCCGTACAATCCTTTCTTTTTTCTAAATCACGGGCTACTTTAGGATTGTCATAAATCCAATGATAATCCGAAGAATCTATATCAACAACATCACTAAAGGTTTTTCCTAAATATGTTTTACCAACCCCGGGATATCCAACAATTATTTTTGTTTTCATAAATTTCTCCTCTTCTAAATTAATGCAATATTTACTTGAATTATAAGTCAAAACAAAATATAATAAAAATACTTTTTACTCATATCAGAAATAACTACAAGTTATGAAAGGAACAAAATTTATGAATATTAATTTTGAATTATATAAAACATTTTATAGTGTTGCGAAAAACAAAAACATCACAAAAGCTTCCCATGAATTAATGATTAGCCAACCAGCAGTAAGTAAAGCTATAAAATCACTAGAGGAACAATTAAACTGTTCTTTGTTTATTAGAAATAAATATGGTGTAACCCTAACAGAAGAAGGAAAAGATTTTTTTGAAAACATAAAACTAGCCATAGAGATGATAGAAAATGCAGAAGAAAATCTTCAGGAAACACTAAACCTAGAATGTGGAACTTTATCCATCGGCGTAAGTAATACCCTAACACAAAAGTACTTACTTCCTTATATTGAAAAATACCACAATCTTCATCCTAAAATCAAAATTAAAATAGTAACAAATCCAACATTCCAATTAATTACACAAGCAAGAAGTGGTCTAATTGATTTAATCATTTTAAATTTACCATATGAATTACCTACTGATTTTAAAGAAATAAAATTAAAAAAAGTAAGGGATTGTTTCTTTGCAAATAATAACTGGAAAAATCTAAAAAGCACCACCATACCATTAAAATCATTAGAAAAATACCCATTAATTTTAATCGCAAAAGGATCAAATACTAGAACATTCTTAGATAATTTTTGTGAAAAAAACAATGTAACTTTAACACCAGAAATGGAACTAACTAGTCATCATCTAGTAACATCATTCGCCAAAATAGGATTAGGTATAGGATATGGAACCAAGGAGTTTATACAAAAAGAACTAACAAACAAAGAATTATTTGAAATAAAAACTTCACCAAAAATACCAGAACGATATATAGGAGCAAGCTACTTAAAACAAAAAGAATTAAATAAAGCTTCACAGACATTCTTAAATTTATTAAAAGAAAAAAGTTAGAAAATTCTAACTTTTTTTTAATAAAAAAAGAGCTTAAGCTCTTGATACATATTTACCATCACTAGTAGATACGATGATTTTTTCTCCTTCTTCAATAAATAAAGGAACACGCACAATATAACCAGTTTCAACTTCAGCATCTTTTAATGCATTATTTGTAGTATTACCTTTAACTGCTGCCTCAGTATGAGTAATTGTTAATTCTACTTTATCAGGTAAATCAATACCTAATACTTCACCTTCAAACATAGTAATATATACTTCTAAGTTTTCTTTTAAGAATTTAGCATTATCACCAACAATATCTTTAGATAATTCTAATTGCTCATAAGTATCCATATTCATGAAATAATAAACATCACTCATAGTATATAAATATTGCATTAATTGTTTATCAATATGTGCAGTAGCAACTTTTACACCAGCATTAAAAGTCTTTTCAAAGATAGCACCCGTTCTTAAATTTTTAAGCTTAGCTTTAACAATAGCTGCTCCTTTTCCAGGTTTAACATGTTGTGTATCCATAACAACATAAATTGCGCCATCTACTTCAATTGTAATACCGTTTTTTAAATCATTTGTACTAATCATAAAACTCACTCCCTATATAAAATTAAAAATAAGTGGTTAACTTATTTTATTTCTTTTCCTTATGTGTTGTATGTTTTCTACATTTAGGACAATACTTACTAATTTCAAGACGTTCTGTAGTATTTTGTACATTTCTAGGTTTTCTATAGTTCTCTTCTTTACATTCAGTACAAACAAGAGTCTTCATTTGTCTTTTTCCTTCTTTAGCCATTTCTATCCCTCCTTACACGCCTATAGGTATTATATCAAAAAAACCTTAAATTGCAAAAGTTTTTTTACAATAATTACTTATTTTTTATTTCTTTTCTAAAAACTTTAGGATATCCCACATGAAAATCAGAAGAAAAAGAAACTCAATTTACCTATAATATAATTCAAAAAATTTATTAGTAACTTCTTTAGTAATATGTAGGGTTACTAAACTAGCATAATCAGTATTAGAATTAGGATGAGAAGAATTAGGAGAAGTTACCATAATTGTCATCACTGGATCATTCGCAGGTGCATATCCAACAAAGGAAGATGTAATAGTTTCTGTATCGATAATACCGTTACCATCGGTATCTATAAAACTTTGAGAAGTTCCTGTCTTACCAGCAGCATCCCACTTATCATCAATATAACCTCGTCCATAACCGCTAGCAGAATGCATAACTGCATAAAAGCCTTCTTTAACGCGTGCCATATATTCAGGTTTTGTATCTATAGTATTTAATACTTTTTTCTCAACAGTTAACATAGTCTCTCCCAAACTAGAATCCTCTGTAGATTTATGAACTTCTTTTAATAAATGTGGAACAAGTCTACTACCACCATTCGCAATCGTTGTAACATATTGTGATAACTGAAGCGGAGTATAAGATTCATACTGTCCCATAACAAAATCCAGTAAATTACCAGAATTAGTATCTTCCTTAGCATCATACCCTATCCCCTCAGAAGGTAAATCAATTTCTGTTGCTACTCCAAGTCCAAAGGAATGATACATATTCCGATAAGTATCAAAAGCTTTTTGATTAAAATTAAGCTTCATCCCACGAGAGTATTCTTGTCCATTCACACGAATAGCCGCTTTAAACTGATAGACATTACTACTCTTAGCCAAAGCTGTAATATCATTAATAGTTCCTAAATTATTAACCGAAGAACATTTCTCGGGAGCACCAGCGACTTTAACACATTCATCAACCATATACTCTCCAATTTTAACCGCACCAGTATTATAGGCAACTAACATAGAGGCACCTTTCACAACAGAACCTGGAGTAATAGGAAGCATAAAAACACTAGTCGTATTATCAACAACGTTATCTCCTGCCAAACGTTTGGAAGCCATAGCTAAAATCTCCCCTGTCTCAGGATCTTGAATAACGACACTAGAATGATCATAATATTCTGTATTAGGTTCAGATTTTGTCTTTAAAATTTGTTCAGTCAGAATTCTTTCTACTTCTTGCTGTAGTTCTATATCAATAGATAAAACAATATCATTACCACGTTTACCCTCTTTAGTTAGTTTTAATTCATGAGAATTAACCACTTGATATTCAGCCTTCTCACCTCGTAAATACTCTTCATATTGTTTCTCAATATAACTAAGTCCAACACGGTCATTTAAAGCATATCCCTTAGATAAATATTCATTTTTCTCTTCGGCAGGCAACCCCTGAGTAGTAGTAGATACAGTACCTAAAACACTACGAAAAGTATCTCCGTAAGGATAAACTCTCTCCCAATCTAAAACTGTATTAAACCCATCTAATTCACCATTATGTTCAGCGATATAAGCATACTCTGCATCCGTAGCTTCTTCTTTAATAATCTTTTCATCATACGTATATCCTTTATTCATTAAATAATATAAATAAGCAGCTTTTAAATCAGCATCAGTAAATGTTGCTAACTCAGAATCTGTAATACGGTCAATCTTTAACTCCTCTAAATCATTAGTACTAAGCTCCCCAGTCTTAACTTTCTCTTTTTCTTTTTTAGTAATCTTTTTAGCACACACATCAGGATATTTAGCTAAGTAAAATTCTCTTTTAGACCTATCAGTTAAGCTAGAATAAGAAAGTTCTAAATGCGGTGAAACCGTGTAAGCAAGTTCAATCATTCTACTAGTAGAAATATCTTTATCTTTCTTATAAGTAATACTCTGAATCGCTTTATTATCTACAATAATTTTATGATTCCTATCATAAATTCTTCCTCTAGGTGCACTAGTACCTTCTACTTTAGTATAAGAAAGTTCTTTTAAAGACTTTTTATAATCTTCAGAATCAATAATCATAACTGTATATAATTTGATTCCTAAAACACCAAACATTATAAGAAGAACAACAAAAAAAACTAAAAAACGTTTAGAAATAATTCGATTATAATTTATTTTCTTTTCAGGCCGATTCAAATTAAGTTTTTTCATATCATCCCTCTTTTCACTAATATATATTCTACCACATTTTTATAAACTTATTTCATATATTTTAATGAGGTGAATTATGTATAAAGAATTAATAAAAAAATGGATACCCAATATTACTCCAACCATAATAAAAGAATATGGAGAAAAAATAGGTATTAAACTAAAAGACTCCGAAACAACTATATTATATCAATTTATCAAAAAAAATTATAGCGAAATTTTGGATGGAAATGAAAATAGTTTTAAAGAATTAAAAGAGCAATTAAATCCTAACATATATCAAAAATTATTAAATCTATATCAACAAGCTAAAGAAAAATACTTGTAACGACTAATCACTCTATATATAATATAATCAAGAGGAGGAGAATAATAATGAAAGAAGACTTAATCCTATTTACAATAAGAACACTATACGAAATGAATAATATGAATAACTTAATTAAATCAAGAAAAATATATGAATTAGAAGATAAAGATTTAGAAAATGAATTATTCGTAATAACTATATTAAATGACTATGAAAATAAGTTAACAGAAGAAGAAACAAAGGTATTAAAAAATGTTAATGATTTTACAGACAATTTGACTGAAAAGTGCAAAAAAGAACCCCTATCATCACAAGAACAAAAAGTATTAAAAAAACTATTTGCAATTGCTATTCTTTATAGTAATAAAACAGTAGATAAAGATGCTTTAGCAATACTTATCAATAAATATATCTTATCACAAGAAGCCTTCTCTCCTACTGATTTATTATTATATACACAACACGCATTTAACTTTCTAAATGAAACACAAGGAAATAATGCAAAACTAAAAGTTCACCCTATGGATTCATTCATATCCATGGCAACACAAAAAAATCCTTTTGGTAAATATACAATCGAAGTAAATAAAACAATTTTTGAAAAAAAGCAGTCAATGAACAAAAAGAAATTTTATGACTCTTTAATAGACATAACATTTGGCCTTTTACACGAAAGTTTTCATATACGACAAAATGAATATTTAAAGCGAGTACCCAACATAGAACAAGAAGAATTATTTAATGACCTATTAATTACTTTTAACCAAAAGGCTTATAAAAAATATCATGATTCATTGTTAATAGAAAGAACTGCTAATGAATATGCAATTCATAACCTACCATATGTACTACAACAAACAGTACCAGAAGAAGAAATAATTACTTATTTAGAAGAAACAAAAAAAAGGAGAAAAACAATACCTTCAAAAGAATACATAGAAAATCAAACACAACTGGTACAAGATGCCAAAGAATTACTAACTCCGGAAAATGTAAAAGTATTAAGTGAACACTATAAAAAATAAAAAAAGCAGACCATGGTGTGAATCCCATTTAGGAGACACAAATAAAAAAGCAGCATATTAAAAAGAGAAAAGTTATTTTTCTCTTCTTGGTTTTCAAAACTGCTGACATTTCACCAATATCAATATGATAGACATCCATCCTAGAAACAGCACCAATAAGATGTAATTTTGGAGCAATCGCCTTATGAGACACAATAATATTATGATTTTCAAAAATGGTATTAGTATATAAATCTTTTACCAAAGGAATGATTTCCGGATGCTTTTTTATGATAAAATTATGCTCAATTTTAGAATTTCTAATTCCAATATAAACAAGAACCAAACCAAACAATGTTAGAAAAAAACAAATACTAAAATAATAATTCTATACCTAACTTCTTATCAATTTTAATATTTTTAAGTCCTTTTTTAATAGTTTTTTGACCAACACTTTTCATTAAACCAGAATATATAAAAGAACGAAACATGTAAAATCCATGCTCCTTTTTTACTAATTGCTATTTCTCAAAAACTCAAAATAATATTTAAACCTGCTCCCTTATTTTTTCTATAAGCTCTGAATCAAATTTTTTATTTCTAATCATCTCTATTTCATATTTGTAAGGTGCAAACTCTCTATCAACATATGGCGTTTCTAATATTTTAGGAATATTTTCCAATCGATTATTATAAATAATAGAAATTAAATTATCAAAACCAATGGTACCAAAACCAATATTTTCATGACGATCTTTATGTGCATCTAAAACATTCTTACTATCATTAACATGTACACAGCCTATCTTATCCAGACCAATTAAAGAATCAAATTGATCCAAAAAATCATCAAATTTACTCATATCGTAACCAGCATCATTCAAATGACAAGTATCAAGACAAACACCAATATGTTCTTTATCATCAACTAAATCTATAATTCTCTTAATCTCTTCCAAAGAAGAACCAACCTCTGTTCCTTTACCCGCCATAGTCTCAAGTAAAATAGTAACATCATGTGTTCCAAGTATCATATTAAGCCCTTTAGCAATGTTAGAGATCGCAGCATCCACCCCTAATCCAACATGACTTCCAGGATGAAGTACAATAGACTTAATCCCTAACAATTCACATCGTTCTAATTCTTCTTGTAAAAACCGAACAGAAAATTTAAACTTCTCAGGATCTTTGTCATTAGCAAGATTAATAATATAAGGTGCATGTACCACTACTTTCGAATAATCAAAATCATGTTCCTTCATCAAAGCCATAGCCTCTAATGTAAGACCATCCATAATAGGATAACGATTAGTATTTTGAGGAGCACCTGTATAAAACATAAAAGTATTAGCACCATAACTTAAAGCTTCCCTAACACTCCCAAGAAGCTGACTATCTTTTTTAAAACCTACATGACTTCCAATATATAACATATAATAACCTCCATATTCAGTATATCAAAAATGAACAAAAAGAAAAAGACTTCCGAAGAAGTCTAAATCATTATTGTTCTACGCACTCAACGCCGCCAGCTGGAACAGTAGTTAATGGAGTTACATCCTTAGTTTCAACATTTCCTCTAGCTAACTTATCAGATACATAGAATTTAGATAAACCATGTTTAGCAGAATCTGCAATTTGAATAGAATATGTTGTTGTAGCATTCTTTTGAATACCACTAATACCATTAGTATCACTATAAGTTCCTGATGCACTAACAGTATCAGGATTAGTAATAACAACCTTTACATATCCTTTGATAGGAGCATTTCCCCATGAAGAAGCACCACCAGATTCCAATAAGTTGTTAGCATTAGTATCAGAATCTACTCTTACATAGTAAGTTCCCGCTGGATTAGCAGAAGCTACTTTCGCATTAGTACCAGTACCACATACTAAACTATCTGAAGCCCACATATTTTTAACTGCGTTGGCATAGTTCTTAGCAGTATTAATAAATGTATCCTTTCTTGAGTTTTCAATGTAACGTGTCATAGCAGGAATTGCTACCATCATTAAGATACCCATGATAACGATAACTGCCAACAATTCGATTAAGGTAAAACCTTTTGAATTCATCTTTTTCATAATTAAAATTTCCTCTCTTTCTATTTTACAAATTAATCATACTAAAGAATTTTCCAAAAATCAATACTATTTTTTTTTATCATATAAAATTGACAACCAATTTACATTTTAAAACGTTTTTGCACAACTTTTTGACGTTGATGGAGAATTTTTTACTAGTTGTGAAGGATCTTTATTATACAAATTGGAATAAGACTGATTAGAAATACCTCTTGTTCCACCACCTTTTATATTTTCAACAATAGTTACAGCATAATCATACTGTTTCTTCCCAGCTTTGTCTGCTTTCCTCGTAACTACCACAAAAGATTTTTGTTGATCATAAGTACCATTATTAGGAGCATTCTTAAACTCTGAATTATCTAAATACTTAAGCGTTAACTTAGTACAACTATTTACAGCCTCTGGTCTCAAATCCGGATTCGCTCTAATCTTATATTCTGCTAATGACAATAATTTTTTAGCATCCTCAACATAAGCATCTGCTTTACTATTATTTAAAATACCCATAATATTTGGAACTGCAATTAACATAATAGCCGCCAAAATAACCATTGCGGCAAGTAATTCTACTAGGGTAAATCCCCGATTATTTAATTTCACTTTTCATCACCTATCCTAAACTAATTATAGCATAAATTAGTATAAGAAAAAGTTATTTTATTACTTTTTTCATATTTTTTACTTCTGCCATAGTAGTATTCGTTTGCAAATCTGTATTAAATAAATAATCATATCGGAACAAAGAAAATCCTTGATACTGTGCCAAATTTCTACTAAGTAGTACTTCTCTCATAATAATATCACTATTTTCAATCCATTCATTCATACCCTCTTTTGCAAACTTATCAATAGCCCCAACTTTATAAAAAGCCAATACAGGCATTAAAGATACCTTTGTAGATAACTGTTCCCACTCTTCTAAAACTGAAACGAACGGCTTTACTTCATTATAAAATCCATAATAAATTTGCGGCATCAAATAATCGACATAGCCCTTCTTACTTCCCCAAGTCCTTACATCAGCATAATGCATCTCATAGTTATTTTCTATATTACCATCTGGAGAAATTGCAAAAGAGGTATCATACTCATGACAAACCTCGTAAACCCTCTTGATTAAATCATTAACTTGCATAATTCTAAACTCAGATAAAGTAATACTGGGATGCTCTTTTTGATAACTTGTAAATTCTTCTAAATCTATAGATTCTTCAGTCGATGGATAAAAGTAATCATCAAACAAAACCCCATCAACATCATAGTTTTTAACAATTTCCTTCACTCCAGAAACAATAAGTTCTTTATTTTCTTCCTTAGCAGGATTATAGTAAATGCCATCAGAAATATAAATAGCATCTGTATTCAAATAAGAAACCGCTGGATTATCCTCAGATAAATCACTAATATCTTCATCTCCTCGAATACGATAAGGATTAATCCAAGCAAACAATTTCATATTCTTCTTATGGCAAAAATTCAAAAAAGTATCCAAAATATCATAATCTAATGCAACTCCTTCTTCTCTACTAACCACACTACTCCATGGAAAAATGGAAGATGGATAAATAGCATCACTAAATGTTCTAACTTGTAAAATTATCATATTAAAGCCCAAGTCATAGACATTAGAAACCATGTTTTGAATACTCTCTTTCCCTTCTTTTTGACTCTTTCCTTTTAAATAATTAGAAAGTTCAATATAACTAATAAACATTCCACGGGTCTCTCTAATCTCTTGGATATCTACCTTTTCTTGCTCAAAAAAAGTAGAAAGTACAAAACATCCTATCATAAAAAACACCATAATTAGGATTTCCTTTTTCATCTTATCACCAAATTTAAGGTATCATTACAAAAGAAAAAAATTTGTCACTTTACTGCTTCTTTCCTAATTAAAAATAATTTATTCTTTTGATAAAAACCATAAAAAACATCTTCTAATTGATAATTCTCATGTCGCAATGCTTTTTCTAACCAAATGGAATCTTTCCCAATCTGATACAAAACATCTTTTTGTATCTTTCCATCAATAATAATCGGTAAAGGATAAACTCGGTTTTTATCATCATCTTTTCTAAAGACAGAAAGTTTGCCACTCGTTTCCAAAATAGCATAATCAACTTCTTCAATAGATTTAATACCACGACTTCTAAGTTGTACAAGTAAATCATCCAAATTATATCTTTGCTTCAACATCTCTTTAAAATTTACTTTTCCTCGTTCAATAATCATAGAAGGATCTCCATCTAAAACACTACGAACAGTTGCATTCTTTAAAGAAACTCTAGAAATAACTAATTGTAAAACAACTAGTGCAATAATTGGAACAATAGAAATAAAAATATTTTCTTTATAATTATCAATAGAAATAGCCGCAAGCTCCGCAATAAAAATAGAAACAATTAAATCCATAATAGAAAGTTCTCCTACTTCTCTCTTCCCCATAATACGATAAATAACTGTAATTAAAAAATAAAAAAGCAAAGTTTTCCATAAAACAGTAAAATAAGCCATGATATCACCCAGTAATAGTGTAAACCAGTTCATAAATTTTATACAAAAACATAAAATGAATTGAGGTGCACTATGGAAACAGTAAAAAAATATTCATTTAGATTTCTCTATACTTTAATTGGAATCGTAATCTCTCTTCTATTAATCACAACACTGTATCATTTTAATTTAATATCATCAAACATTTATCAAGCTTTAAAATTCATTCTACTGTTAGCAAACATTCTAATTAGTGGTATTATCTTAGGAAAAAAAGCCACCAGTAAAGGGTATCTAGAAGGGATAAAACTAGGACTCTTCTTAATAATATTATTTACATTATTAACTCTTCTAACAGGAGAATCTTTAAAACTAAGAATTCTACTTTATGATATGATTATTTTAATTACCTCAATACTAGGAGGAATGATTGGTATAAACAAAAAATAAATAGACAAAAAAAAGAATCTATATTACAATAATATCGAGGTGAAGAATATGCCAAAATGGGCAAAAATTTTAATAGGTTTGGTTGCAATTATTATTATCATTGTGATAGGATTCTTAATCTATGTAAATACTGCTTTTATTAGTAAAGAAAAAGTAGAAGAAAATCTTGCAAAACATATTAATATTGACGAAGAAGATTTTTACATTGAAAAAATCGATTTAGAAATGGAAAACAAACAATATGAAGTAGATTTCTACTACAACAACAATGAATACGAAGCAAAAGTAGATGCCAAAGAAGGAAAAATAATCTATACAGATTTTCCAATGACAAACACAACAAAGAATACTACGAATAATACTACAAATAATGAAACAACAGAGACTACAAAAGAAATAAGCCTAGAAGAAGCAAAAGAGATAGCATTAAAACAGGCAAATTTAAATGAAAGCAATCTAACACTAATAAAAGCAAGAGAAGAAAATGATGATGGTAAAATGGTATACGAAATTAAGTGGCACGATGGAACCTATGAATATGATTTTGACATATCTAAAACAGGAGAAATACTACATTACGATAAAGATAGAATTCATGATTAAAAAAAAGCATTCAAAACGAATGCTCTTTTTATATCTTTTAATTAAATAACACTAATCTAAATGACTAGTAACATAAATAGTTGGATACTTCACATGAAAGTTTCTATGCCGAACCAACTCTCTTTTTATCTTTTCTTCTAAATTCGTAACCTGTCGTAAAGTAAGCCTAGAATCCATTTCTACAATCATTTGTAATTTATAATACTTACCATAGCGAATAAGAAATAATTTAACCTTCTCTACTCCTGGAATATTTAGAAGGAACTCTTCTATCTCTTTACTAAGTTTAGAATCCACTTCTACTTTACCAATCAAATTCATAGAGTTTTCAATTAAGATATCTAACGCTGTCTTCAAAACAAGAAGACCAATAATAATGCCAACAACAAAATCAGTATAACGAAAGATAGAAATACTATTAGAAAACTGTAATAATATAGTCGCAACCATAACACCTAAAGAAGAATATAAATCCATTTTAGACTCTTCAAACGAAGTAATTAACAACTGACTATTAATCTTTTTACCAACAACATATAAATAAACTATTACAATAACTTTAATGATAAAACAAATGATTAATAACCATAAAACTAAAAGTTCTGGAATATGCCAAGTACTAAAAATACCATTTATAATAATAAAGATAGACAACAAAAGTAACAATACTCCCACAAATAAATTTGTAAGATATTCCACTTTTCCAAACCCAAAGGGATGACTCCTAGTCGGTTGCTTTTTCGAAAACTTAGCGCCTAAAAAAGACACAACATCTGTAACAAAATCACTAAATGTCTGCAACCCATCCGCAAGCAAAGAACCAAATTGAAAAAGGATTCCACCAACAATTTTAAAAATCGCTATTACTAAATTAGAAACCATACTAAATATTAAAACACTTGCTTCTCTTCCCATAACATCACTCCCTTTCTAAATCGTTGGTAATATAAATGGTTGGATACTTTACATGAAAAGACCGATGCCTTACCAACTCTTTCTTTAACTTACGTTCTAAACTAGAAATTTGACGAACAGTTAAAGCATGGCTCACTTCTAACATAACATGGATCTGATAATAATCACCATACTTAATAAGTGTAAACTTAGTATCTTTTACCCCACGAAAATGGAGAATAAATTCACGAATATCATTAACCAATTGAGAATCTATTTCTGCTTCTCCAAGTAGCGATAAGGAATTTTCAGAAATGATTTTGAACGACATTGATAAAACCATAAGTCCAATAATACTAGAACCAATCATATCTGCATATTCCAAGATAGGAAAATAACTAGAAAACTTCAAGCACAAAACTACAATAAAAACAATAAGTGTAGAATATAAGTCAGCTTTAGCTTCTCTCAACGATGTAATTAATACTTGACTACGAATTTCTTTATTAGCAAATTTTAAAAATATTAAAACAACAAGCTTCAACAAAAAAACAGTAAGAAGTAACAAAAAAACACTATTATCTGGAAAAAAAGCCTTACTTAAGAAACCTTGAATAATAATATAAATAGCTAAGATAACAAGTAACATTCCCACAAATAAATTAGTAAGATATTCTACTCTTCCAAACCCAAAAGGATGATGCTTTGTAGGACGTTTTTTAGAAAGGTGTACGCCAAGAAAAGAAATTAAATCTGTAATAAAATCACTTAAAGTATGCAATCCATCAGCAAATAAACTTCCCAAATGAAAAAACACTCCACCAAAAAGCTTAATAATAGAAATAATAAAATTATAAATCATACTAAACGCTAAAGCTTTTAACTCCCTCGTCATAGAATCTACTCCTATCCTATTAAGGATTATAACACAAAAGAAAAAAAACTCTAATAAGTTTTAGAGTTTTTTTCCTTTTGTTATACATTTAGATAGTACATATTCCCCGTCTTCATTAAGTGTTTTTATACCATGATAATAATCATAACCTAATTTTTTATAAAACTCACACCCATAAATTGAAGCAGGAATTAATAATTCCGTAGCTTGTTTTTCTGACGCATATTCTTCAATTTTTTGAATTAACATTTTCCCAATTCCTTGATGTTGATTTTCTAAACTAGTAAAAACTGTTAATATTATATATTTATTTTCCCTATGTTCAATTTTAACCCCATACATATCTTTAATTCTATCAATACTTGCAGTCCCCACAACTTTTCCCTCTTTTAAAGCAACAAAACATTTAACTCTATTAGGAAAATTTTTCTTTATCTCATCTTCTGTAAAATGTCTTGCTATTTTATCAATTGCTTCTTTCCCATAATCTTTAATATTAATCGTATATAAATTACTTAATATAATTTCAGACATTTCCTTTGCATATTTTTCTTCATATCCCATTATTTGTATTTCTTCATTATTGGACACCAAAATCATCTCCATCTTATCTAGATTTAAATCAAAACCTTTCTTACGCCTAATTATATTATATATTTTAACTTAAATTAAAGAAAAAAAGAAGAAAATTATTTATTATTTATTTCTTCTTTTATCATCTTAATTTCTCTTCTCGTTAAAAACTTCTTCCATCGATAATTTTTAGGCAAAATTTGAAGTAATATTTCTCTAGATTTTAATTCTCTCTTATAATATTCTTCAAACAAGCTTCCTTTTTTCTTTAATAAAACTGGTCCAAAGAAATAATCTTTTTTAGTATATTTTCTCTTTCCTTTCGAAAAAACAAGTATCTGATAGATAAACTTTCCTTCTTTAACTAATTCCTCATTCGAAAGATAAAATTTATGTTTACATAGAAACTTTTTAACATCTATTTGATAATTATTAGGACTAAGAATAATCGTATCAACCTTCTTTAATACTTCCATATGACTTTTAAAAATACCAATCATACTTCTTCCACCCATACCAGAAATAATAATAGTATCAATACCATCACTATAAGTATCTAATCCATTTCCTAAACGACATTCAATTTTATCTTCTAAATGATACCTCTTAATATTTTCTCTGGCATGACTAAGTGGTCCTTCTGCTACATCACTCGCTACAGCCCTAATATTCTTATCTTTTTGTACTAAGTAAATATCCAAAAAAGCATGGTCACATCCAACATCTAAACAAAAGGAATTAGCTTCCACTAAATCCCCTATTTTTTTTAATCTATCATTAATTTTCATTAATCAGTTAAAAAATCCTTTAATTTTCTAGAACGAGATGGATGTCTTAA
>CALVYF010000004.1 GCA_944372055.1 uncultured Bacilli bacterium
ATTATTGCGCATGTAGACCATGGTAAAACTACATTAGTTGATGGTATTTTGAAACATTCTGGTATGTTTCGTGATAATGAAGATGTTTCTAATGTATCCATGGATTCTAATGCATTAGAAAAAGAACGTGGTATTACTATTTTAGCAAAAACAACAGCTTTAGATTATAAAGGTGTACGTATCAATATTTTAGATACACCAGGACATGCTGATTTTGGTGGAGAAGTTGAACGTATTATGAATATGGTTGATGGAGTTATTTTAGTTGTTGATGCTTATGAAGGAGCTATGCCACAGACTCGTTTTGTATTAAAGAAAGCATTTGAAGCTAAAGTAAAACCTATTGTTGTTGTTAATAAGGTTGATAAACCTAGTGCTAGATGTAGTCAAGTTGTTGATGAAGTTTTGGATTTATTTATTGAGCTTGGAGCAGATGATAGTCAACTTGATTTTAAAGTTATCTATGCTTCAGCATTAAATGGTACATGTTCTTATAGTGATGATTTAAGTACTCAAACGGAAGGATTTGGAGAAATTCTTGATACTATTTTAGAAGAAATTCCAGAGCCTACTGGAGATAGTACTAAACCTTTACAGTTCCAACCTGCATTACTTGATTATAATGAATTTGTTGGTAGAATTGGTATTGGTCGTGTACATAATGGTACTATTAAGACTGGTGAAATGGTAACTTGTTGTCGCCTAGATGGTTCTACAAAGCAATTTAGAATTCAAAAATTATTTGGTTTTTATGGATATAAACGTGTGGAGATAGAGCAAGCAGAAGCAGGAGATATTGTTGCAGTTGCTGGTCTTGCTGACATTTCAGTAGGGGAGACATTATGTAATCCTAGTGATATTTTACCATTACCTTTATTACATATTGATGAACCAACATTACAAATGACATTTGGAGCTAATTCTTCTCCTTTTGTTGGTAGAGATGGTAAGATTGTTACTGCTCGTAAGATTGAAGAACGTTTGATGAGAGAAACTCAACGTGATGTTAGTTTAAAGGTTGAACCATTTACTAATGATAGTTTTGTTGTTAGTGGTCGTGGTGAGTTACATTTAAGTATTTTAATTGAAAATATGCGTCGTGAAGGATTCGAGCTTGAAGTTTCTAAACCTAAAGTTATTATTAAAGAAATCAACGGTGTTAAATATGAACCATATGAAGATTTACAAATCGATGTGCCAGATGACTCTGTTGGTGCTGTTATTGAACAGTTAGGACTTCGTGGAGCAAAAATGGAAAATATGTCTAATATTAATGGACAAACTCGTCTTTTATATACCATTCCTTCTCGTGGATTAATTGGTTTTTCTACTGATTTTATGACTCTTACTAAGGGTTATGGTATTATGTCTCATAGTTTTAAAGAATATATGCCATATGAAAATGTAGATGTAGGAGAAAGAAAACTTGGTGTTTTAGTTTCTATGGAAAATGGTTCTTCTACTGCTTATTCTATAGGAAACTTAGAAGATCGTGGTACTATGTTCATTGAACCTGGGACTGAAGTATATGAAGGTATGATTGTTGGAGAATGCAATCGTGATAATGATTTAGCCGTTAATGTTGTTAAGGGTAAACAATTAACAAATACTCGTGCTGCTGGTAGCGATCATACTGTTGTATTAAAGAGACCTCGTCCAATTACTTTGGAATATGCACTTGACTATATTAATTCTGATGAATTAGTAGAAGTTACTCCAAACTTTATTCGTTTAAGAAAAAGAATATTAAATACAGAAGAACGTAAGAAGTTTGATGCTAGAAATAAAAAAAGTGAATAAAAATAGCTAGAAATTAGCTATTTTTGTTTGCTATTTTGTTCGGTTTCTACTATAATGAAGATAGTAGAGGGTGATAAACATGGGACGTAGAAAAAAATCAAATGAAGAATTAGAAGAATTAACTAGAACACAAGTACTTAATTTACAAGAATTAGAGCATGCTGCTAAATATGAAAAAAAGACTAGTAAAAAACCAGCTGCAGTTTTAGCTATTCTTGGTGTTTTTTCTATTTCTCTCGGACTATGTTATCCTGGACTTAATAATATGTTGAGTAGTCGGGGTGGAGAGGATAGGCCTGTAGTTTCAGAACAAAGACAAGAAGAGGCGGAAGAAGAGAGTACTTCTGTTGTTAATCCTCTTGCATTAACTTGTACTTTGTCTCAGACGAATCCAGCAGATGCTACTTTAGTAACTACTACATATAATTTTCAATTTTTAGATACTGGAACTTTAAGATATTATGAAAAAGTTATGGATATTTCTGTTAGTACACCAGTTACACAGACTCCAGCAAGTATTGTTACTTTGGATACTTCGCTTGCTAACTTGGTTCAAACACCAATTACTGGTTATTTATTAGAAAAAACTCCAAGAGCTAGTACTACTCCAAATGTTGTTGATGGATATAATGCTAAATTAGCTGTTGATTTTACTCAGTTTAATCCTGTAACCTTAACAACACTTCATACTACAAATACGTTTGCTAATGTTGAATTCAATTCTCAAGATACAAAAGATACAATTAGTGCTAGACTTATTAGTGGAGGTTATACTTGTGAATAAAAGTATCACTTTTGTGATACTTTTTTTGTTTTATAAATTATTACACAAAAAAACTGCTTGATTAAGCAGCTTTTGCATTTTTTAATAATTCTCTTTTTTCTTTAGTTGAGATTCTAACTTTTGTTCCGTCCTCAAGTCTTACAACTTGTAAGTTTAATTTTTGTCTCTTTTTCGTGGCTCTTAAAGAGTGAGATCTTAAGTTTTTAACATTTCCTTTTCTATTTGATACATTAGTTGCCATTATAATCCTCCTTTGCTCTTTTTCTTTCTGCTTAATAACTTTAACATAAAAACTAATATAAGTCAAATAAATTCTCTATTTTTTGTTGTATATTATATATGTTTATGTTCTAGTATGTATTGTTATGAATTTAAATTATGATATTTAAAATATAGTTCTTTTTATTTTCGATTTTTATCTTTTATGTTTTATGGTAGAATAATTGTGAGGAGGTTTTATATGTATATACCATTATATAATAAAAGTAATTATTCACTACTTTCTAGTATGTTAACAATTGATGATTTAGTTTCTTTTGCAGTACATCATAAAATCTCTAGTATGGCACTTAGTGATGATTCTATGTATGGAGTGATGGAATTTATTAAGAAGTGTCAAAAAGAAAATATAAAACCTATCATTGGTCTTACTATTACTTTAGAAGATTTTGTGATTGTTTTATATTGTAAAAATTACAAGGGGTATCAAAATTTAATTAAATTATCTACTATTCAAAATGAAAGAAAAGTAACAGTAGATGAGTTAAAGTCTTTTTCTTCGGATGTTATTGGTGTATTACCTTTTGAGAGTCGAGGTAAGTATTCTTTAGCTAAAGAAATTTATTCTGATTTGTATTTAGGATATTCTAGTAAGCTTGAGGAAAAAGAAGTTTTATTAGATACTAAAAATGTAGTATTTTTTCCTCTTTCTTTATATTTACATAAAGAGGATAGTGATTATCTTACTTATTTATATAAAATACGTGATGGGAAGACTGTTAGTGATGAAGTGGGGTACGATATTTTAAATCATGAATTAGAAATTCCTAATTTATTAGAACGTACTGATAATGTTGGTCTTTTAAATACTATGAAAATTAGTGATGCTTGTAATTTGGAATTTCCAAAACCTGAACTTTTACTTCCTATTTATGAATGTGATAATGCTAGTAGGTATTTATTTGAACTTGCGAAGGTAGGATTAAATCGTAGACTTCATGGGGAAGTTAATGATACTTATCGTAATCGTCTTAGCTATGAATTAAAGATTATAGATGAAATGGGATTTTCTAATTATTTTTTAGTGGTATATGACTTTATTAAATATGCTAAACAACATGATATTTTAGTTGGTCCAGGAAGAGGAAGTGCCGCTGGTTCTTTAGTTTCTTATTGTCTTGGTATTACAGAGATTGATCCATTAAAGTATGATTTGTTGTTTGAACGTTTCTTAAATCCAGAACGTAAGACTATGCCTGATATTGATACTGACTTTCCTGATGATAAAAGGGATGAAGTAATCGAGTATGTTGTTTCTAAATATGGTAAAAAAAGAGTTGCTGGTATTGTCACTTTTGGTACTATGGGAGCGAAACAAGTGATTCGTGACGTTAGTCGTGTTTTAAATATTCCTACTTATAAAGTGGATGGTTTAAATAAATTTATTCCAGCTTTTACTAAAGATAAATTAAGTGACTTTTATAATAATAACTCTGCGTTTAAAGCTAGAATAGATAGTGATTTATTACTTACCAAAATGTTTCAAGTAGCTTTAAAATTGGAAGGGTTTCCAAGACATACTTCGTCTCATGCAGCTGGTATTGTGATGTGTCAAAAAGATTTAGATGAAGTATTGCCCTTAACTGTTAGTGAAGGTATGTATTTAACAAGTTATTCTATGGAGTATTTAGAAGACTTGGGACTTTTAAAAATGGACTTTTTAGGTCTTAAAAATTTGACTATTATTCATAATATTTTAAAAGATATAGAAAATACTTTAGGAGAAAAAATTAATTTTAATCAAATTCCATTAGATGATAAGGATGCACTTCATATTTTTGAAGTAGCAAACACGAGTGGAATCTTTCAGTTTGAGTCTGTTGGAATGCGTAACTTTTTACGTAATTTACGCCCTAATCAATTTGAAGATATTTTTGCGGCAATAGCTTTATTTCGACCAGGTCCGGCTATTAATATTGATTCTTATATTCGTAGAAAACATGGAGAAGAGGAAATTACATATTTAGATTCTTGTTTAGAACCAATTTTAAAAAATACTTATGGTATTATTATTTATCAAGAACAAATTATGCAAGTTGCTAGTAGTTTTGCTGGATATAGTTTGGGTGAAGCAGATGTTTTACGTCGTGCTATGAGTAAAAAGAAAGTAGATTTATTAAAGAATGAGGAAGAAAAGTTTATTCATAAGAGTTTAGAGCGTGGTCATAATTATGAAGTGTCTAAAAAGATATTCGATTTGATACTTAATTTTGCTGGATATGGATTTAACCGTTCTCATTCTGTTGCTTATTCATTGATTGCTTATAAAATGGCTTATTTAAAGAGTCATTATAAAACAATATTCTTTGCTAATCTTTTAACTAATGTTATTGGTAGTGAGGGGAAGACTCACGAATATATTATGGAGGCTCGTGCTAATAAATTAGAGATTTTAAAACCTTCGATTAATCTGAGTGGTACTAGATATATTGTAAAAGATGGGCGAATAGTTTATCCAATTTCTAATATTAAGTCTATTGGTATCGTTGTTGCGAATAGTATTATGAAAGCCAGAGAAGAAGGAGAATTTGTAAGTATTTATGATGCATTTAGTCGCCTTTATATTGCTGGTGTTGGAAAGAAAAATTTAGAAACATTGATTTATGCAGATGTTTTTCATGAGTTTTCTTATAATATTGCGACTTTAATTTATAATTTGGATAGTTTATTTAATTATGCTGAACTTACAAAAGATATTGATCCATCTCTAGTTATGAAACCGGATATTGAACAGCAAAGGGAATATGAAGATAGTTATTTATTAGATAAAGAAAAAGAAGTTTTTGGTTTTTATTTATCTAGTCATCCTACATTGATGTATAAGAAAGATAATCCATATACCGTATCTTTAAATGAAGTGTCTAATTATTTTTCTAAGAGAATAGACTCTTTGATTTTAGTGGATAAAATAAAAGTTATTAATACTAAAAAAGGTGATAAGATGGCTTTTATTACTGGTAGTGATGAAACTGGTACTATGGATTTCACTTTATTTCCTAAAGTATATCGATTATATGAAGGTATAGAAAAAGGCGATTTGTTGAAAGTTCGTGGTACAGTTGAAAAAAGACTGGATCAATATCAAGTGATTGTACAAAGAATTAAATATTTGAAAGACAAGGAGGATAACGATGATAAAGAAGATTAAAAAGACAGGTCGGTTATTAAAAAATAGAGAGGCAGTTTATAGTGTTGCTTGTGTTTTGTTAATGATTGATCAATTAGTTAAACTACTTGTACGTTCTAAGATTCCTTTAATGGATGAAATTACTGTTATTCCTAACTTTTTTTCTTTGTATCATATTGAAAATACAGGCGCTGCATTTAGTCTTTTTAGTGGAGCAACTATTATTCTTATCGTACTTAGTGTATTGGTTTTAGCATTTCTACATTTTTATGTACTTTCAGATGAAGTTATGACTCAGTGGAAAAAGGTTGGACTTGGTATTGTTATTGGAGGGATTATAGGTAATTTAATTGATCGTATTTTATATGGTGCGGTTGTTGATTATTTAGCATTTTCTTTCTTTGGTTATAGTTTTCCAGTGTTTAATATTGCAGATATTGGAATTACAGTAGGTTTTTTAATTTTAGTAATTGATATTTTTAGGAGTGATGTTAATGAATTTCGAGATAGAAGCAACAGAAAATGGAAAAAGAATTGATTCTTATTTAGCAGAGGAATTGGATTTATCTAGAAGTAAAGTGCAAAAGCTTATTAAGCAAGAACTTGTTACTGTTAATGGTAAAGTTGTTAGTAATAACTATAATGTTAAATTAGGAGATACTATTATAGTTAATGATGATTTAAATTATGATATTTCTATAGAAGCAGAGGATATACCTCTTGATATTGTTTATGAAGATGATGATTTGCTTGTTATTAATAAGGCTAGTGGAATGGTTGTTCATCCTGCTCCTGGTCATTATACAGGTACTTTAGTTAATGCACTTTTATATCGTTTTCATCTTTCTACTGGAGAAGTTAATCGTCCTGGGATTGTGCATCGTTTAGATAAAGATACTAGTGGATTAATGTTAGTTGCTAAAAACGATAAAACGCATGAAGCTTTGTCTAAAATGATTGCTAATAAAGAAGTAGAACGTCATTATTTAGCGATTGTTGATGGAGTTATTAAACATGATACTGGAACAATTGATGCTCCAATTGGAAGAGACCCTAATAATCGTCAGAAGATGGCAGTAACTGATGTACATGGAAAAGAGTCTATTACTCATTTTAAAGTTTTGGAAACTTTTTCTAATCATACTTTAGTAGAGTGTATTTTGGAGACTGGTAGAACTCATCAAATTCGTGTTCATATGGCATATATTGGCTATCCTGTTTCTAATGATCCAATGTATGGTAGAGGTAAGTCTACGGAGTTTGGTCAGATGTTACATTCTAAGAGTATTAAGTTTAAACATCCTTCTACAGGTAAAGAATTATTCTTTGAAGTTAATCCTCCAAAGGAATTCTTAGAGAAGTTAGATGTATTGTGCAAGAATGAATAACTTATTCTTCACAAGATATAGTCTTTGTTTGACAGATAATAATATATTTTTAAGATGAATTTATTATTAAAGACTTGTCTTTTTTATTTACTTTGTGTAAACTAGTAGGTGTCGAGAGGTGAGTTCTTATGGTGAGAACTTATTGTATTATAAAATTATATATTTATTTATAAAGCAGTACGTTAAAAGACTTATTGTCTTGTTTATGTATTGTTTTTTTCTTGATATTTAAAAAAAAATGTGTTATAATATGCAACAAATTGAGGGGGATAATTATGGATAATAGTATGTTAAGTAATATTATTGTATTAGCAGAAGATAAGAAACTAAACGGCGATAAACTAGAACGAATAACTGCTAAGTGTTCTGATTTGATAGTTAAAGCTAATGATGATTCTTATACTATTGTAGGTAATATAAAAAATAGTGTTATAATGTCTATTGCTTTTGTAACGGCGTTAAGAGGAATTTATCATGAATTTCAAGATATTAAACGAAGAGAAAAAATTGCTTCTAAGGTATTTAATATTGATTCAAGCTTAGTTACAGGGGATTTTACAACGTTTATTAGTTCTGCAACTAAATTTCCTTATTTTGTTAATCGTTTTCAATATGATGCATCTGTTTCTTTAAAACGTATGCAGGCTTTAGAATTTGTTTGGGGAGATGCAGATTTACGAAAATTGCATGATTTTAGTTATGCTAGGTCTTTAAAAGTGGTCATGGGAAATTTTTATGCTTCTACAGCAAATAATCCTGAAGGATTAAAACAATTACAGGTTGTTACTGGTGATATGCATATGGAGCAATTTGATAATCTCGATTTTTTGAATCCATCTTTATATGTTGGGGGTAATATTTTTACAAAGAATGGGGTTTATGAAATACAATCTTGTAAAAAAAAGGTATAGCTAAGTAGGATATTGAATCTTAAGGGGTGTTACAAATTATGGCTGATAAAAAAATTGAAATTGTTGCTAGTTATACTGATACTGTTCCTGGTAAACTTATAAAGTTGAGAGCTGCTATGAAATTTTGGAATAGATATTCAGGGGATACATATTCACATATTTCTTTGTCTAGAGATCGTAAATTAGGTAATATGATGTCTTTTGCTAGAAAAGAAATTAATAATCCTTTTAACTCGGGTTTAATTAAAGAGGATATTAGAACAGGTATGTTTGCTTTAAAACCAAATGTTAGTCGAATTGCTGTTATGGAGTTGAACGTTTCTGAACAACAATATAATAAATTATCTTCTTTAATGAATTATTATTGGGAAAATAGGGATAAGTATAATTTTAATTATGTTGGACTAACTAGTATGTTAATTTATGGTAAGGGAATTGATTTTCCTAATAGTTTTTTTTGTTCACAATGGGTCGCTACTGTATTACAAGAGAGTAATATTGATATTTTTGATGGTAAAAAGCCTAAAGATATTAGACCTTTTGATTTTTACGGGGCTTTAAAGGAGTCTATTATTTATGAAGGATTAACAACTCAATATCCTGAGTATAATCAAGAAAGTAGTTACAATGATTTTCCTACATCTGATATTTTGACTAAACAAAAAATTAAGGATATGAATTCTTCGACAATTATTAGTGGAAATGCAAAACTTTGGAGGTGATATTATGCCAGGGCCAAAGACGCATGATATATTTTATAAGAATTTAAAGGAAAAATTAAATTCTAAGACGTTAGATGCTTTTCCTAATTATGATAAATATAATATATTTGTACAGGGACATGATTTTCTTATTTATCATGATTTTTATAAGAAGGCAAATAGCAAAGCACTTGATGAAGGTGTGGATATGTCAGTTCAATTGCAAGAACATAAATTTCAGGAATTTGTTTATAATTATTTAAAAACGGCTGAGAAAATTGGATGTATAGAACAAGAGGATGTTCGATTGTTTATTGGACCAGGGTATGTAATGCATCATCTACTTGATGCTTATACTCATCCACAAATTATTTATTATTCAGGTGATCATACAAGAAATCCAGAAACAAAAATATGGAATCATGGAGAAATTGAAAATTTGATTGACATTTATATGATGGAACTCTTTGAAGATGTGGATGCTAAAACATACAAAGTGTATCAAGATTTTAAAATTGATAAATCTTTAATTAGTAATGAAGTGATTTCTACTATCGATACCAGTTTAGCAGATACTTACGGTTTTCAAGATGGTGGAAAAATATTTGAAAAAGCTTTTTACCAACTTGCTTTATATATGCGAATGATGAAATATGATAAGTTAGGCTTAAAAACGGTTTTTTTTGATAAAATTCTTGGGCCTTTTGTAAAGTGTTCTAAGGCGTTTTCTTATCATAGAGATTTTGATGGAGTAATTCCATATTTAAATTTAGAACATGGAAAATGGTTAAATCCTACTGATGGTAGGATGTCTAATGAGTCGTTTTTAGATTTGTATGAAAAGGCCTTAAATGATGGTGCTTATATTGTTGATGAATTAGAAAAAATATGTCAAAGTAGTTCTATTCATAGAGATGATGTTTATTCAATTATTCCTAATATAAGTTCTGTACATGGATTAGAATGTGAAAAGCCATTTCAATTAAAATACACTAAAGAGACAAGTAGTAAATAATTATTATTTGTTTTTCTTTTTTTTTGTATTATAATTGTATTAAGGTAGGAGTTGTTTTTATGGCGAGTATTACTAGTTTATTTTTTCAAATTGCAAGTATTTTTTATATTATATTAATTGGTGTTGCTTATTTTTGTAAAGAGAAAGTAGATACTCTGGAAAATAGAATTTATAGTTCTTTAATAATAATTATTTTTATTACATTAATTTTAGACTGTCTTAGTGTTTCCTTAGGATTAATTTACCCTGACTTTTATCTTACAAATTTATTTGGAAAGCTATATTTAATATCTATTCTTGCTTGGGTATTTGTATTTACGTATTATATATTTGTTATTTCTTTTCATAAAGATGAGAATAATATTATTATAGATAAAAGTTCCAAGACTTATCTATATTTTAGGAAACAATTTTATTTATTTTTGTTATTATTTGTAATTGCTGGATGTTTTGTTTTTATAGCACCTTTAAATGTTTATGGTGATGGTAAGATTATGTATACTTATGGCCCTTCTGCTATTTTAAGTTATTCTTTTGCTGCGATTTGTATTATATCTTGGGTAATTTTCATTGCTTTAAATGTAAAGAGAGTAGTCTTTAAAAAATATATTCCAGTATTTGCTTTTGTAGTAGTAGCTGGTATTGCTTCTGCTATTCAATCAGCCTTTCCACAGTATTTATTAGTTACCGCAGCTGCAACATTTATTACTATATTAACCTATTTTACTATAGAAAATCCAGATATAAAAATAATTGCACAGTTAGAACTTGCTAAGGAACAGGCTGATAAAGCTAATCAGGCTAAGACTGATTTCTTATCTAGTATGTCTCATGAGATTCGTACTCCATTAAATGCTATTGTTGGTTTTAGTGATTGTGTACGTCATGCTAAGACATTGGATGAGGCTAAAGATAATGCAAAAGATATTGTTAATGCGTCTAATACTTTATTAGAGATTGTTAATGGTATTTTAGATATATCTAAGATTGAAGCTGGTAAATTAGAAATTACTAATTCTCCATATGATGCACCTGAATTGTTTTCTAGTCTTGCTAAGTTAATTAAACCTAGGATGGATGAGAAGGGACTTGATTTTCAAGTTTATATTGCTCCTGATTTACCTAAGGTTTTATATGGTGACCATACTAATGTTAAGAAAGTTGTTACTAATATTTTGAGTAATGCTAGTAAATATACGGAACATGGTTTTGTGCGTTATGAAGTTAATTGTGTAAATAATGCTAATCGTTGTCGTTTGATTGTTTCTGTTGAAGATTCTGGTCGCGGTATTAAGAAAGAAAATATTGATAAATTATTTACTAAGTTTCAGCGACTTGATGAAGACCGTAATACTACAATTGAAGGTACTGGATTAGGCCTTGCGATTACTAAACAGTTGGTTGAACTTATGGGTGGTAAAGTTGTTGTTCATACCGTTTATGGAGAAGGATCTAAATTTACTATTATTTTAGATCAGCCTATTGAAAAGGAAAGTAGTCTACAAAAGAACACAGGACCTAATTTGACACATTTAGACTTATCTGGTTATCGTATTTTGGTAGTTGATGACAATACTTTGAATTTAAAAGTAGCGAGTCAGTTATTAAAAAGATATCATGCAGAAGTGGAATGCGTAGATAGTGGTTATCACTGTTTAGAAAAGATTATGTCTGGTGAGAAATATGATATTATTTTATTAGATGATATGATGCCTAAAATGAGTGGTGTTGAGACTTTAAAAAAATTAAAAGATGTACCAGGTTTTTCTATCCCTGTTGTTGCACTTACTGCTAATGCGATTACTGGTATGAGAGAGAAGTATATAGGTGATGGTTTTGATGATTATTTAGCTAAGCCTATTGAAAAAGATGAAATGATTCGTGTTTTTGCGACACTTCTTCACTTAAAAGATTCTCAGACTGGGGAGTTATTTCATACTACTGAACTTTTAGATGTTTCTGAAAGTGTTAATACTAGTGATGCTTCATCTAGTGAACAAGTATATAATGAGGATTATTTAAGAAGTCATGGTGTGGATATTGATCATGCTCTAGATCTTTTGGGTGATATGGAGATGTATCATATGACTCTTCATGATTATTTAGAGGAAATTGATGAGAAACTTGCTAATTTGAAAAAATATTTGGAAGAGAAAGATATGGAAAATTATGCAATTTTAGTTCATTCAATGAAAAGTGATGCTAAATACTTAGGATTTATGAGTTTTGCAGACATTGCTTATCAGCATGAATTAAAGAGTAAAGAAAAGGACTTTACTTATTGTAAAGACCATTTTGAAGAATTAGAAAATGAATTGCATAAATTTTTAGATATAGCTAGAGAATATAATAATCATGTTAAGTAATATTTAAAAAGTAAATGGATAGAGAAAGAATACTAGCATATAGAGTGAAAATTATATAGGGTATTAGCCATTTAGCAGAACTTTCCTTTAAATCTTTCGTTTCTTTATATAAAAATAAAGAAGTAATCAATGTTATGATACAGGAAATAAAACCTAAAAAATTATTTTTAAAATAAAAGAATAATGGTTGAAAACTTTGATTTGCTATATAATTTAGTAGTAGGGTATACTTATATGAATTCGGTATATCCTTTTTATTATGATTATTTATGATTTGATATATACTAATTGCAATACAGATATATAAGATACTCCATATTATTCCAAATGCAACTCCAGGAGGAGCAAACCAAGGTAGATTTAGACTACTATAATAATTTTTGTCTATAGGAACTAGAGAAGATAAAAACCATGGTAGTAAAATTATGATAAACTTTACAAATCTCTTCATAAAACACCTCTTTCTTTATTTTATGTTTTAGTATATAATATTATTAGTATTTTGGAGGGATTAGATGGAAAATGAAATTTTAATGGATGACAAGAATATTCTTGTGATGAAATTACTTCATTATTTTATTATAGACAAAAATTATAATCCTATTATTTTACAAGGGGTTGAAAATGAGATTTGGTTAGAAAATCTTGATGAAGATTATAAAGTAGTACGAATTGTTTCTGGTTATATACATAATGATGAACAGTTTAATTTTGATGTTTTTAAAACGAAAAGGATTGTTAAAAAGATTAAAAAGAAAACTTTATCTTTTCGTATGAATACTTTGAGTATTTTTTTAGATTTAGGAGATAATGTAAGTCAAGATATTCATGCGATTCCTAATGTGGAATGTGTAAAAATTGATACAGAAGCAGATTTTAAGAAAAGTGATGTTATTAAAAAAGAGTTTCCTGATTTAACTAAAAAGTTAAAATTTAATGAAAAAGGGATTGCTTTATTTGCTAAAATTACAAGTGATATTAATGAACATAATAAAAAAGATGCTAAGAAAATTAATGCTGTTTTTAAGAGTAATTTTCCAATGATTACTTATTGGTTAATCGCTGTTAATGTTATTTTGTATGTGATTCCTGTTTTGTTTGGATTGTATGATGATTTAATTGCTAACTTTTCTGTATGGGGACCGGCTATTCGTGAAGGGCAAACATATCGTTTGCTTACAGGAATATTCTTACATGGTGGTATTATGCATTTATTGTTTAACTGCTATGCCTTATATGTTATTGGGTCTCAGGTAGAGAATTTTTTAGGTCGATTTAAATTTTTGATTATTTATTTAGTCGCTGGTATTAGTGGTGCTTTGTTTTCTATGATTTTTGGAAATTATGCATCTGTAGGTGCCAGTGGAGCTATTTTTGGACTTATGGGAGCACTTGTTTATTTTGGATATCATTATCGAGTTTATTTAGGAAATGTTGTTAAAAGTCAGATTATACCTTTGATTCTTTTGAATTTAGCTTTAGGATTCTTTATGTCTGGAGTAGATAATTTTGCTCATATTGGTGGACTTATTGGTGGTACTTTAATGTCTATTGCTTTAGGGGTAAAGGATAAGAGTAGTTGGTTTGAAAGACTTAATGGGTGGATTATTACTGGTATTTTTATTGCCTTTGCTATCTATATGGCTTTTGTTTATACGGTTTAGAAGAATATTCCTTTTTAGAATATTCTTTTTTTTGGTTGTAATAGTTTTTAATCAATGCTAAAATAGAAGTATATTATAGTGAGGTGATATTATGTCACAAGATAAGACAAGCTTATTTAATATTAAAGATATTGATAATCGTTTTATTAGTGATATTCTTGAAGAAGTATGGGATTCTTTAGAAGAAAGAGGATATAACCCTAGTAATCAGATTGTTGGTTATTTAATTAGTGGAGATCCTGGGTATATTTCTAGTTATCAAGATGCTCGTACTAAAATTCAACAAGTAGATCGTGCAAAAATTATAGAAGTATTATTACAGGAATTTTATAAAAATCATAGATGAAATATTTGGGTTTAGATTTAGGAAGTCGTACTTTAGGTATTGCAACAAGTGATTCTACTGGGATGATTGCGTCTAGTTATGGTGTTATTCGTCATCAAGAGGAATATGCGAGACTGGTTCAGGAAGTTGTTTCTTTAGTTGATGAATTGAAAATTGGTGCTGTTGTTTTAGGATTTCCTAAGAATATGAACAATTCTATTGGTCCTAAAGGTGAACTTAGTTTAAAATTTCAGAAAGAATTAGAGAAAGTTTTATCTATTCCTGTATATTTACAAGATGAAAGATTATCTACCAAGAGTGCTACAGATATGCTTATTTATGCTGATGTTTCTAGAAAAAGTAGGAAAAAAGTAGTAGATAGTGTGGCTGCAACTATAATATTGCAAAGTTTTTTAGATAAGGAGAGAAAGCAAAATGAAGAAAAATAGTTTTACAATGATTGATGAAGCTGGTAATGAAATAGTTTATGATGTTTTATTTACTTTTGAAAGTGAAGAAACTCATAAGAACTATATCGTATATACAGATAATACTAAAGATGCAGAGGGAAATGTAGAAGTTTATGCTTCTATTTATGATCCTAATGATCCTCATAGTAAATTAGAAGCAATTGAAACAGATAAAGAGTGGAAGGTTATTGAAACAATTCTTGAAACATTACAAGAAGAAGTTAGAAAACAAGCAAATAATAATCAAGATAATGAGCAATAATAGCTCTTTATTTTTCTGGAGGGGTATTTATGGCAGTGAGGAGAAGACCGAAACCGTTACTAATCTTTTTAATTTTAATGGGTTCTTTATTAATTTTATTAGCGGCGGTTTATTTGTTTTTAGCAAGTCCTGTAGATAAAAATGATCATGATGATATAGAAATTGTTGTTCCTAGTGGTACCGGGGTTACAGGAATTGCTAAAATATTAAAAGAGAATGATTTGATTCGTAGTGAAATGTTATTTACTATTACTGTAAAAAGTAAAGGCGACTTGTATTTACAAGCCTCTACTTATTTGTTTCGTAGGGATATGTCTATGGAAGATATTATTTCTGAACTTGTTTCTGGAAGTCGGTATAATCCAGATGCTATTACGATTACTTTTAAAGAGGGAATGCGGATTACAGATTATGCTTCTGAAATTGCGAAGGCTACCAATCATTCAGAAACTGAAGTGTTAAATACATTAAATGATAGTACATTTTTAGAAACATTAAGAAAAAAATATTGGTTTTTGACAGATTCGATTTTACAAGAAGGGATTTACTATCCTTTAGAGGGATATTTAGCTCCTGATACTTATCAGTTTGATAACAAAGATGTTAGTATTTCTACTATTGTTGAGACTATGCTAGATGAAATGGAAAAAGAGCTTGAACCATATAGAAGTCAGATTCAGAATAATGTACATTACTATATGACTATGGCATCGCTTGTGGAGTTAGAGGGAACTAATACTGAAAATCGTAAGATGATTGCTGGTATTTTTGAAAATAGGATTGCTGCTAATATGAATTTAGGTAGTGATGTTACTACTTATTATGCATTACAACTTCCTATGACTAGTGATTTAACGACTGTTCAGTTTGCAACCGTTAATCCTTATAATACAAGGGCTGCTAATATGAGAGGACAGATGCCTATAGGTCCTATTTGCAATCCTAGTTTATCTAGTTTGAAAGCTAGTATTGAGCCTACGGATAGTGATTATTTATACTTTGTTGCGGATAAAAATGGAAATATTTTCTATACTAATACCTTAGCGGAGCATGAAGCTATGGTACAGGAGATTAAAGATAAAGGTGATTGGATATGGTAGATAAATATGCTTTGATTCGCGAGATGAAGCAGTATGCAGAAGTTAATAATGTTCCTATTATGATGGATGAGGGGATTGATTTTCTTACTACATTTATTTTAAAAAATCATGTTAAGAATGTTTTAGAGATAGGTACAGCCATTGGTTATTCTGCTATTATGATGGCTCTTGTTGATCCTAATCTTAAAATTACAACGATAGAAAGAGATGAAGTTCGTTATTTGGAAGCTTTAAAAAATATAAAAGCTTTTGGGTTGGAAGATAGAATTACATTAATTTATAATGATGCTTTTAATGTTAAATTGGATGAAAAGTTTGATTTAATATTTATCGATGCTGCGAAAGCACAAAATATTAAGTTTTTTGAAATGTTTGAACGCAATTTGGAGTATCGTGGAGCAATTGTTACTGATAATTTAAAGTTTCATGGCTTAGTAGATAAAAAAGAAGAAGAAATTAAAAGTAAAAATTTGAAAGCATTAGTTCGTAAGATTAAAGATTATATCGATTATTTGAAAACAAATGAAAAGTATAATACAGAGTTTTTTGAAGTGGGAGATGGAATTTCGGTTAGTGTGAGAAAGTAATGGGGGTGAATCCTATGTTTAATGTAGCAGAAGTAGAGACTAAAATATCTAAGAGGAAACCTATATGGATTATCTTTTGTATTCTTGTTGTAGTTATTGTTTCTTCTTTTGTTTTTTTTGTTTTGCTTTTTCCTAGAAAATTTGATTATCAAGATTTGTTAAAAAATAAGGAAAAAAATATTGTTTATTCTTTGGATTCTCTTGATGTTTTAGAAACAGATAAAGTCCCTGTAATTAATATTGATTCTTCTTTTATTGATGATATTAATTCTGATATTATGAATTATTACCAAGATTATTTAACGAAATTTACACAGGGATTTTTATATGAATATTCTGTTTCTGGTCCAGTGTTATCTATTTTAATTGTTTCACAACAACGTTATGCTGATGCTGAATATTCTGATATTTCTTATCACAGTTATAATATTGATTTGGAAAAGATGGTATTACTTTCTGATAAAGATATTTTTGATATGTATAAAATTGATGAGGATACTTTACGGTATTTTATTACTTATAAATTTGTTGAATTTTATAATGATTTGATAAAACAAGGGTATTTTACTAAGGAGATGTGTGATTTTTCTTGTTTTATGGAATCTAAAAATATTGTTAATGTAATGAATGATAATACGTATTATATTGAAGATGGAAAGTTAATTCTTTATAAACCATTTAATATTTATACTCCTTATAGTGAAGAGAAGTATTTTTCTTTGGATTCTTTCCGTTTTGTAGTAAAAGGTTAAAGAGGTGATGGTATGCCTTATTTGTATATTTTAGATTGTTCTGGAGATATTGATACTTGTTGTGCTGATTTTGGATTAGCTAATATTTTAGGAGCTATACAGAGGATTTTGAACATTATACATATTGTTGTTCCTATTATTTTAATGGTGGGATTAATTATACAATTTACGCAGATGGTTATTAATCCAGAGGATGATCGAAATCGTAAAAAGTCAAAAAGTTTAATTAATAGGGTTATGGCTACAGTTGTTGTCTTTCTTTTACCTACGATTGTGAATGTTGCAGTTAATTTAGTATTTTCTGATTTTAGTTTTGCTTCTTGTTGGCATTCGGCAGAAATCAGTGAGGAAATGACATTGGCTATGGAAAATACTTTTATATCTACTACGGATAAGAAACCTAAGAGCTTTATTACCATGCCGGAAGATTATGCTGATCCAAATGTTACTGCAACACCTGGAAATAGTAGTGATGGTAATGGAAGTATTTTACTTATTGCAGGCCACTCTTATCCTCCTTACTGTAAGGGCTTTCCTGATGATTGTCGTGGTATGATTTCCTCTGGTTATGATGAAACTGACCAAACGCGTATCTTAGTGAAGTTAATTCAATCTGAACTTAGTTCTTTGGGAGTTTCTTCTGATATTGCAAATGCTTTGATGGCTGGAAATTCTAATGATATGAATACTTCTTTTTATCGTGAGTGTAGAAATGATTCTAGTTTATGTAATCAGTTTGACTGGGGCAAATATAAATATGTATTAGAGATTCATTTTAATGCTTCTGGTAGTGGACGTGCGGCTGGTACTCAACTAGTCAAGAGAACTGGTAGTTATAGTACTCCTGCAGATCAAGCTATTGTTAATGCTGTGATATCTAATACTGGTCATCGTCAGTACTCTGATTATATTTATGGTGCTTTTAATATTGGGTATTTTATGAATTTAGGTGTCCCTGTTACTTATTTAGAAACAGAGTTTTATGATAATAAGCAGGCAATGGATACTTATAGTAGTAAAAAAGAACAGATTGCTAAAGATATAGCAAAGGTTATTCAACAGTATTATGGTTAATTTTCTTTTCTTTTCTTTTTCTTAGATTTATAATAGAATAATGTTAGTTGTTAATTGCTCGAAGTAAGAGGTGGTGATATTATGAGTGACTTAGTACAAGTTCTTAGTTGTAGTGAAGAGTTGGGTACTTGTTGTACAGATTATGGGTTGTTGACTATATTAGATATTTTGAGACAAATTCTAGATTTGATACAGATGGTTGCTCCTATTTTATTAATGACAGCTTTAGCAATTCAGTTTACTCAATTATTAATTAATCCAGATGATGATAAAAAGAAAAAAAGTTTGTTGAATAAATTTATTGCTATATTAGTATGCTTTTTTGTTCCATTTTTAGTAAATTTAGCCATTAGCTTAGTCCCCGAGGATATTGATTCTTTTCAATTAGGGGCTTGTTGGGATACGGCTCGTATTTCTAGAGAGGTTTTGAAAAAAGAAAATAGTTCTTATGTTTCTACTACGGATAAAAAGCCACAAAGTTTTATTTTACAGTCTGATGATTATAATCAACTTGATGTTACAACAGGGGAAGGAAGTGCAACTGGTAAAGCTATTGTTGAGTATGCAAAGTCTTTTGTTGGCGGTAGATATTGCTACGGAGGTAAAGATCCTAATGTATGTGCCGATTGCTCTGGTTTTGTTTCTTATGTTTTTGCGCATTTTGGTATTAATTTAATTTCGCAAACTGATTCTATGTGGAATCAAACAAATATGTATACTTTGGTAACCGATGGTAATATTAAAGCTGGTGATGTTGTTATGTACTATGGACATGTTGGGATTCTTACTGGTAATGGAGAAGAAATGGTTCATGCTTCTAGTCCTTCTACAGGAATAAAAATATCCCCTTCTTATAATTATAGGACCGTACGTGGTATTATGAGGATAAAAGGTGTTAATTAGGAGGAATTATGTTTGATGTCGTTCAAAATCAGGGGGGAAAAAGAAAAAGAAATTTTAAGTTTCGAAAAAGGAATTTTTCTTTTCACATTTCTTTTCCTGTGAAAAAGGTTCTTATCTGGGTTGGCGTTATTCTTTTAGCAATATTTTTAATTGGCTATTATTTATATAAAAACTATTATAGTAATTATAATTATATCAAAGAAGATTCTTCACAATATTTAGTTTATACTGTTGATACTTCTATGAATAATCAAAATATGCATAATGAAATTCCCTATATTAATATTGATAGTGATGATGCAAGATTAGTGAACCAGACGATTCAGCGATATGCAGAGTCATTTTTAAAGAATAAGAATAATTTAATGGTTTATGATTCACAGTTAAATGGAGAGGTTTTATCTATTTTACTTCGTATGTCTGATTATAGTGCTGGTTATTCTTTTCCTGATATTTCTTTTCATACATATAATTTTGATTTAAATGATCAAACATTGATGTCAGATGAAGAATTATTAGCGCTTTTTGATGTGACAGAAGAGGAAGTAGAAAAGAAAATAGCGAGTCAGTTTAAGAAATACTATCAGCAAGAAGTGAAAAAAGGTTATCTAGTTTCACAAGAATGTGATTATGATTGCTTTTTAGCTTGGAGAGGAATTCAGAATTATAATTATATGGACTCTGTTTATTATTATGTAGAAAATGGTAGATTACTTGCGTATCGTCCATTTACAATATATTCAGCTTATGGAGAAGAAGAATTTTTTGATGATGAAAGTTATGCTTTTAGTATTACTTAAATAGTATAACTTTTTTTCTTTTATCTTGTATTTCTTTTTGTTTTCATTTATTATATTATTGTATGATTATAATAGGATGTGATAGCTATGAGGTTAAATAAAAAAGGATTTACATTAGTCGAAATACTTGCAGCTATTGTTATTTTAGGGATTTTGATGGGAATTGCGATAGTTTCAGTTTCTTCTATTTTGTCTAATTCTAAAGAGGGATTTTATGATAACTTGGAGGATCAATTAATACTAGCAGCAAAAAGTTATTATGGGGATCACAGAACTTTGTTACCACAAAATATTGGTCAAGAACGACAAGTTACTGTTGAGACATTAATTAAAAACAATTATCTTAAACGTGGATCTGTTGTTGATTATGGTAAAGCAGAGTGTAATACTACTGTAAGTTATGTTAGCGTTATTAAATCTTCTAAAAAAGATTATATTTATAGTGTATATTTGAAATGTCCAGCTTATTCTATAGATCATAAAACTGAAATTGAAACTGATTTAACTGTAAAGGTAACACTTACTAAGGCTATTCCTATCGAGGAATCTAAGGCTAAAATTGAAGTTTCTGTTAATGGTAATGAGCTTAGTAAAATTGGAAGCTATCAATATACAATTTATAAAAACGATCAAGTTGTTTATGTATCTAATAATATTTCTGGAGATAATCAGAGTAAAATTACAAAAACTGTTAAACTTAAGAAATATGTTCCTGGTGCTCTTAAAGTAGTAGCAACAGCTTATGATATTTATGGAAATGTTAAAAGTGATTTTAAATCAGAAAGTTTTTATGATGAAGGATTGCCTAAATGTGGTAATCAAAGTCCATCCCTTGATTTAAAAAATAATAATCAATGGATTAATTCTTCTTCGTCTACTAAGAATCGTAAGCTTACTATGAAATGTATAAATAGTAGTACTAAGTGTTTGGCTTCTAGTTTTTCAAGAACCTTTTCTTCTGATAGTGATGAATCTTATATTACAATTTTAGGTAGCGATAATGAAGAAGTTAATTGTCCAGTTACTGTTATGATTGATACAACGAAACCTGTATGTGGTAGTAAAAATGATAGTACGGTATGGACGAATAGTGATAGAGAAGTTACTGTTAAATGTAGTGATGCTACTAGTGGATGTAGACAATCTTCTTATACTGAAGTTTTTACTGATAGTAATACTAAAAATAAGGTGGTAAAAACTAAAAAGATTACTATTAAAGATAAAGCTGGAAATAGTAATAGTTGTGCTATGAATGTATATGTGGATAAACAAAAACCAACTTGTACGGTTAGTGGTGGAAGTACTGATTGGACAACGGATAATCGAACAGTTACTGTTACCTGTGATGATGGTGATGGTAGTGGTTGTAAAGTATCATCTTTTAAAGATACTGTTAGTACATCAACAAAAATAAAAACTTATACTGTAGAGGATAATGCAGGAAATAAAGGAACATGTAAGGCAAATATTTATGTTGATAAGACTAAACCTAAATGTTCTAAAATCACAGGAGAAAGTAAAACTTGGACTTCTGATGATCGCACTATTAAAGTTGATTGTAGTGATTCTCATAGTGGATGTGTTAGTGATCCGGTATCTCAAACATTCTCTACTACGACTACTACTGCAGAAATTACTATTAAGGATAAAGTTGGCAATAGTACTGTCTGCCCAGTTGATGTTTATGTCGATAAAGATACACCTACTTGTTCTATTTCTAACGGAGCTCCTACTATAAATACAAGTACTAGTCTTACTTTATCTGTGACGGGTAATGATGTTGGTTCTGGTCTTCATAATAATCCATTTTCTTGGACTAGTGCTAGCAGTGGTTTTTCTACAACACGTACGAAAACAGTAACAGCCAATGGTACTTATACAGCCTGGGTTAAAGATAAGGCTGGGCTTATCGGTAGTTGCTCAATTAATATTGGTAACCTTCAATCTTCTTATAAAATTAATTATCATTATAATGGTGGTAGTAATAATGGTTGTGCTAGTCAATATCAGGTTGGTGATACTACAGCTCTTTGTACTCCAATTAAGGATAATTATTCATTTGAAGGTTGGTATATTGATAGTGATTTAAAAAATCAAATCTTATCTATTTCTAGTAGTCAACAGGGAGACATTGATTTGTATGCTAAATGGTCACCTATTGCTCCTACTTGTAATGGTGTTTCTGGTAATACAGGCTCAACCTGGGCTAGTTCTAGAACTGTTACTGTTAGATGTAAAAATCCTGATGGTACTAGTTGTTCTTCTGTAACGGAAACGTATACAAGTAATGGTGATAAATCATTAAAGATTAAGGGCTCTAATGGAGCAACACGAAGTTGTTCATTTACTGTTTCTAAAGTTGATTCTGCAACTCCAAAAGTAAAATATGCTGGTGCCAAGGGAAAAACACAATGTCCTAGTGGTGCTGCTTATGAGTGGTTAGAGTCTCGCTGGGTATTTAATATCACTAATACTGCTTCAGGATTTAGAACTAGTGGTTCTTATATGAAGGTTACGCTAAGTGGATATGATGAAAGTGGTACTTATAATTATGGTTCTGTAAAAGTTTCTAATGGTCGAGAGTTTGGATGCGCCTCTTGGTCTACTTCTCAATATTGGTTTGCACGAGCTACAAAACCATCTATTACAGCTGTAGCTTGTAATAATGCAGGGCGCTGTGGAAGTGCATCTATCAAAGAAAAATAGGAGGATAATGAATTATGAAGAGAAAAATTATATTATTTATTATTATTTTCCTTGGTTTGGGGTTGTTGATAGGGGGAGTAGTAATTTCTGTTTTTACTCCTTCTACTACTACTACTAAATTGGAAGCTGAACTTAAAGATATTCAAACTGAACAAGTTACCAAAGATGAAGTAACTAAATATATTGAGTTATTGTATAGTGATGATGTAACAGCGGCTAAAGTTGAAAAATTTACAGGTTCTGATATTGGCCATGATATGCTTTTTATAGGAAAAGATTCCTATTTACGAAAACGACCTTCTAATAAGGTTATAGATAAGTATAATTTACAAGATTATAAAAATAAACAAGATATTTATGCCTCTAATGTAGAAAAAATTATGAGAGATAATTTAGATTATCAATTGGGAGAATATATTGTTTCTAAAGAAGGCGACATTGTTCAAAAATTTAGTTATAGAACTTATTATTATCAATTATATTTGGGAGACTTAAATGAAGTTATTAATATATTAATTCCGAGTGTTTTTGATAATTATTCTGAAATGTTGGTAAGAAATTTGACAGAAGAGGAATCAGTCAAAATGTATCAATTGAAAATAAAAGCATTAGAGATTATGGATAGTTATGTTAATAATTATATAAATAATGATGAGATTATTTCTTTAGATTTGATTTATAAAAAAGAAAATGATAAGATTTTGCAAGATTATTTTACTTTGTTAATGCAATTAAGTGGAAGTTTTTATCAAAATGTCTCTTACCAGACTCCTGAGGAAGAGCAAACTATAATTTCTAATCGAACTGCTAGAGTTCAAGAGATTGTTAATACTGCGGTTAATAATCAGACTTTGGATATGACAAATCCTTTACAATTGTCTAAATAGTGGTTGAGATTTCTCAACCTTTTCTTTTTTCTTTGTTTATTATATAATATTGATAGAGGTGGAGAAATGAAAGTATTAGTGGAAGTTGCAAACAAAGAAATTTCTAATTATATCGGTTTTTGTGATGCTTTATTATTAGGTTTAGAAAATTTTTCTGTTTTAAACTCTGCTACTTTCTCTTTAGCTGAAATTAGGGAAATTATAAATAAATATCCAAGGATAGAAATCTTTGTTAAGATGGATAAAAATATATTTAATAAAGAAATTGATGAGGTTAGGCATGTGCTTTTAGAGTTAGAGCAGATGTCTATTTGTGGTGTATTCTTTTATGATTTAGCCATTTTAGAATTAAAGCAGGAGCTTTCTTTGTCCTTAGATTTGGTATGGAGTCAAACTCATATGATTACGAATACTCGTACTTGTGATTATTATTTTCATCAAGGTGTTCGTTATGCTTTGCTTTCTAAAGAGATTACCTTAGATGAGATTGTAGAAATTTCTAAAGAATCGTCTATTAGTACTATTGTTGAAGTAGTCAGTTTGCCAAGTGTTGGTTATAGTAGAAGAAAATTAGTTCATAATTATTATGAAGATTTAGGAGAAAATGGTAGTTCTACACTTTCGGTTTTAGAAAAGATTACAAATAAAAAATATTTAGTAAAAGAAGAAAATAATGGAACTGGATTTTTACTTGATGAAGTGTTAAATGGTACGTCAGTTGTTTCTTCTTTATATCATGTTGGTGTTGATTATGTGTTGTTTAGAGAAGAAGGTGTTTCTTCTTTCTTAGAACTTATTCGTGATACTAAGCAATATATTAAAGAGGGATGTAGTGATGCTTCTTATGTAGAAAAATATAAAAAGTTAGGGGATAGTACTGGATTCTTTTTTAAGAAAACTATCTATAGGGTGAAAAAATGAAAAGAATAGAATTACTTTCTCCAGCTGGAGATATTGAACGTTTAAAAGTTACTTTATTATACGGGGCTGATGCTGTTTATATTGGTGGAGAAAAATATGGGTTACGTGCGAATGCCACTAATTTTACAATTGATCAAATTCAGGAAGGGTGTCGTTTTGCTCATAATCTTGGTAAAAAAGTATATTTAACTTTAAATATTGTTTTTCATAATGAAGATATGGATGGTGTTGAGGATTATATTAAATCTGTTGTTGATGCTGGAATTGATGCTTTTATTGTGAGTGACCCATTTATTATTTCTTATATTAAGAAAAATTTTCCGCAGGTAGAAGTGCATTTATCTACACAGGATTCTACAACGAATTATAAAAGTGTTAAATATTTTCAAAAACAAGGTGTCGATAGAGTGGTACTTGCTCGTGAAGTTTCTCTTGATGAGATAAAAGAAATTATAGATAAGACTGGAATTGATATTGAAGTGTTTATTCACGGAGCTATGTGTACTTGTTATAGTGGCAGATGTGCTTTGTCTAATTATGTTACTAATCGTGATGCTAATCGTGGGGGATGTGCTCAAGTATGTAGGTTTGCTTTTTCTGTTGATGGTAAAAAAGATTTTACTTTTGCGACGAAAGATAATAATTTAGCTAAATATATTGGTAATCTTATTGATATTGGTGTTACTAGTTTAAAAGTAGAAGGCAGAATGCGTTCTTTATATTATCTAGCAACTGTTATTGGTACTTATCGTGAAATTATTGACAGGTATTATGATAATACTTTGACCGATGATATATTAGGTGTTTTAGAGGAGAGACTTTCTAGGGTTGCTAATCGAGCTGTTTCTTCTCATTATTTACTTAGAGAAGCTGATGTTACTGATCAATACTATACTGGTAGAAATGAAGCTAGCAATCAAGATTATTTAGGACAAGTTATCTCTTATGATAAGACTCAGAAGTTGATTCAGATTTATGAAAGAAATTATTTTGAGGTTGGAGACACCGTAGAGTTATTTACTCCCGGGGGAGAAAGAATTTCTTTTGTGGTAAAAAAGTTGTATGATGAAAATATGAATCAGTTGGATGTAGCAAGACACCCTGATAATATCTATTATATATATTTAGATACTGACATCGAGATAGTTACATATTCTATGATACGATTGCTTCATCATTCGTAGGAGGTAGATATTATGAATAAAATTTTGTAGACGAGATAGAAAAATGAATTATCAAAGTAAGGATATATCTGTTATTGGAGATTATGTTTTTTATGTTAATGACTTTAGTGAAGAGGTTGATTGGTAAATTAAACAAAGAAAAGAAATTACTTTAGATGATGATTGGTTTGATTATGTTATTCATAGAACTTATGATGAAGAATAATTTGAAAAAGATATAAAAGAGGTTATTTTAAAAATTTAAAACTTAATGGGGTGTTAATATTGGAACAGTTGGCAATCATAAAAAATAATTTTTTAAAAATAGAAGATACTTATTCGCCTTATGCTACTAAGAGTAGTGAGGTAGTTCGTTTTCGTCCGATGGATGATGATATACGTGCTCCTTTCTTTAGAGATGTGGATCGTATTATTCATGCACTTAGTTATACAAGATATGCAGATAAGACACAGGTTTATTCCTTCCAACAAAATGATCATATTAGTGAGAGAATGTTACATGTTCAACTTGTTAGCAAAGTGGCTAGGACTATTGGTCGAGCACTTAATTTAAATTGTGATTTAATTGAAGCGATTGCTTTAGGTCATGATGTTGGTCATACTCCGTTGGGACATACTGGAGAGGCTTTACTTAATGAAATTTCTTTACGGGAGTTAGGGGAGTATTTTGCTCATAATATTCAAGGTGTTCGTCATTATATGGAAGTAGAAAATCATGGTGAGGGACTGAATCTTAGTATTCAAGTATTAGATGGAATTATGTGTCATAATGGAGAAATGTTATCTAATATTTATACGCCTGTTATTAAGACTAAAGAAGAATTTTTGAGTGAGTATCAAGAGGCTTATCATGATTTAAAGGCTTCTAGTCATAATCATCCTATGACTTTAGAGGGGTGTGTAGTTCGTATCAGTGATATTATTGGTTATATTGGTCGTGATATTGAGGATGCTATAGAGCTTGGTCTTTTTAAAAGAAGTGAATTACCTAAGGAGATTACAGAAGTTTTAGGTAATACGAATAGTGATATTATGAATACGATAATTTTAGATATTATAGAGAACAGTTTGGATAAGCCTTATATCGGTTTAAGTGAGAGAGTTTACCGGGCGTTATTTGCTTTAAAAAAATTTAATAGTGAAAATATTTATCGCAAAAGTATGACTAGCGAGGATATTGAATATTATCGTAGAGGAATGAATCGGCTATATCATATTTATTTAGATGATATTAAAGATAATCGTGTCGAGAGTGTGATTTATACTATCTTTTTAAATTCTCAGAGTCCTCGTTATTTAGAAATTACTGATGCAAGGCGAAAAGTAATAGATTTTATTGCTGGAATGACGGATGATATGTTTATTAGAGAAGTTAAGCGAGTATTATGATAGTACTTGCTTTTTTTTGTATTTTATGGTATACTCTTTCTACTTTATTAGTGAAAGGGAGTTAATATGAAAGATTATACAAATATTACAGTTTTAGATAAAGAAACCTTTATGACTGATGTTTCTGTTTTAGAAACTAAGAAAGGTAAAAGATATCAAGTTTCTTATGCAAATGGCGATGTTGAGTCTAATGTTCAATATACTAAGGAAAATGAGATGGCTATTAATAAAAGATTAGAAGAGCAAGCGGATGCAGCTATTTCTAATAAATATATTTTAGTTAAAAGAAAAAAATTAGGGTTTATTGGTTCTATTGCGGCTGGGGCACTTTCTAGTGCAACAGCAATAGTATCCTCTTTTTATATTCCTGAAGAAATGCAAGTTCCAGTAATTGCCATTGGTGCTGGATTATTAGCTATTGGTGGAATTATAGGTTGTGCTTCTAAAAAACATATACAACCCTATATTGATGAGGTTTCTGATTTAGAATTACGTGCTGAAAAACAAAAAGATGTTAAGGAGTATTTAGTTTCTTCTCCTAATTCTTATTTAGCACTTGATGGACAAACAGTTGAAGAGAAATTAGTTCGTGCTGGACATATTGTTGATATGATAGCCGATGGTCATAATCCTTTGAGTCTTGTTTCTTCAGAAACTGGGGAAGGTTTGTCTAGTAAAGAAGTAAAACAATTGATTAAACGTGATTTAAGAGAGCAACAGTTAGGTTTAACTTATACTGATGGTTATAGTATTGGGCAAGCTGCTTCTCATAAATAATAATTTTAGTGTTTCTACTTGCATATATTTTTTAAATGTGATATATTATTGCAAGTTGAGTTTTGAAAATTACACAATGAGGTGATTTATTATGAAAAATAAAAATACAGTTTATTTAACACAAGAGGGTTTAAATAATTTAAAGAAAGAGTTGGATGATTTAATTAATGTTAGACGTCCTGAAAATGTTCAAGCTATTAAAGAGGCTCGTGCGTTAGGTGACTTATCAGAAAATGCAGAATATGATGCTGCTCGTAACGAACAAGCTGTTATTGAAGCTAGAATTAAACAATTAGAAAAGATGCTTGAAAATGTTTCTATTATTTCTGATGTTTCTACAGATTCTGTTAGTATTGGAAATACTGTAACTATCAAATATGTTGATGATGATGAAGAAGATGAATATAAAATAGTTGGTAGTCAAGAAGCAGATCCTTTTGAAAGTAGAATTTCTAATGAAAGCCCTATTGCTCAAGCTTTATTTGATCATAAAGTGGGAGATATTGTAACAGTAGAGAGTCCAAATGGATCTTATCAGGTAGAAATCACTGCAATACAATAAACGAAGAAATGTCTTCGTTTTTTTTGTTTAAAAAACTATTTAAAAAACTAAAAAAATAAGTTATACTGTTATAGAGTAGAAGAATAGGGGTGCTCATATGATTATTAGGAAACCTTATGCTTTTTTGATTAAAAACTTTAGAAAAATTCATATCTTTTTGTTGGTTTTATGTGGCTTTATCTATTATAAGTGTATGCAAACACGTTCTTTTGTTACTGAGTTTTTGCAACTTGAAACTTATGATGCTTATTATGAACCTATTACTAAATATGCTAGTGTTATATCTTTATTAGTATTGCTTATCATTGTTCTTTTATCTGTTGTTTTGGTTGTTTTACTGCGTTATAAGAAGAAGCCTTGGAAATTATATATCATTCCTTTAGTTACATATACCTTTTTATTTTTCACTTTTGTTTTGACTATTTCTCTTTTTTCTGGTTATGATTCTTCTTCTGGAACGACGGGGATTCGTGCGATTGGTGATTTGCTTTTCATTGGAACAATACCTCAGTATCCAGTTATTATTATCTTATTGATGCGTATTTTTGGTGTTGATTTAAATAAATTTGATTTTAAATCTGATCAAGAATATTTAGAATTAAACAGTGAAGATAGAGAAGAAATTGAAATTAGTGTAAATATTGATAAAGATAGTTTTAAAAGAGTATTTAAACGTTTAAAGAGAAATGCTGGTTATTTTTATCAAGAACATCACTTTTTTGTGAATATTCTTGCTTCTATTTTAGTTGTTGTTTGTGTTGTTAGTATTTATAGATTTGTCTTTATTGTTCATAAGTCTTATAAACAAGGTGATACTATTGAAACCAATGGTTATACAATTAGTATTAATCATAGTTATTTTACGGATAAAGATTATCGTGGTGAAGTAATTTCTAAGGCTAGTGATTTTGTTGTTTTGGATATTACTATTAAAAATAATGTTGGTGAAAGAGAAGTCAATTTTAATCGTTTTCATGTTATGAATGGAACTGGTAATTATACACAAACCTATGAAACTTATGCCAATGACTTTAAAGATTTAGGTGATACGGTTGATAAACTTATCCTTGGCAGTCAAGATTCTAAAAGACTTCTTTTAGTTTTTAAGGTGGATAAAGATTTAAATCCTGATAAGTTTGTTCTTTATTATCAGGAACTTGATAATAATAAACCATATTTAAGAAAAATAAAATTAGATATGAAAGATTATAGTAAAATTGAAAAACAAAAAACTAAAGTTTTGCGTGAGGAAGAGACTATGCAGCTTGGAGAAGAAGAACTATCTTTTTCAATTGAGGATGTTAGTTTAGTTAGTCAGACAACCTATCATACCCGGGTATGTTCTAGTCGTAATAATTGTTATTCTACTCTTAATAATTTGGTTGCAAGAGAGGGAAAATTATTATTACAAATATTCTTTTTATCTCCTGTTTTGACGGGGAAAGATTTCGTTGACTTTTCTATGGAATATGGTAAAATTGTTTATATAAATGATAAAGGTAAGCAACGTGAGATTTCGATTGTTGATGCTCTTGATAAAGACTATAATGGTAATTATATGTATTTGGAAGTGCCACGGAGTTTACAAGAGGCTAATGAGATTCGGTTGGTATATACGGTGAGAAATAAGAAATATGTATATAGGTTGAAATAGGAGAAATATTATGGATAATCAAAAAGTTATTGATAAGAAATTTATTAGATATCTTAAAACTGCTGTTGTAGTAATCGTTATTGCATTATTTTTATGGTTTTTAGTTATTCATCCTTTACTTACATTTCATGGCTATGAAAAAGATATAGAGGCTGCTGCTAAAAGATATTACGAGATTAATGCAAGAGAATTACCTACTGGAACTCGTGTAAAGACAATTAGTGTTCAAAAATTATTTGATCAAGCTTATTTAAAAGAAGATTTTTATGTTCCTTTTTCTAAAAAACCATGTTCTATTACAGATAGCTGGGTTAAAGTTAGACAAGAAGATGGAGAATATAGGTATTACACTTATTTAAAATGCGGTATTATTTCTTCTAATGTTGATCATAAAGGACCTGAAATTACTTTAAATGGGAATGAAGAAGTTACTATTAATTTGGGTTCTAAGTATAAAGAAGAAGGCGTTAAAAGTGTTGTTGATAATATTGATGGCAAGATGGATGTTAAGAATGTAGAAATTGATTCTACTGAGGTTAATACTAATAAGGCTGGTACTTATAAAGTAATATATACTGCCACTGATAGTTTGAACAATACAAATGAAGTTGTTAGAACAGTTAAGGTAGTAGAAAGGTTAAAAAATACAGTAAATAAGGCTACTAATAAGACTGGAGTATATACTGGGTCTAATCCAAATAACTATATTTATTTTTCGAAAATGTTATTTAGAATTGTCGATATAGATGGTGACAATGTAAGAATTGTTGCAGAACAAGATGTTAGTAATGTTAATTATACTGCTATTGATGAATGGTTAGAGTATTATTATGATCATATCGCTGACGAATCTAAAAAAATTGTTGTAAAAAATAAATATTGTGATATGCAGACTAATGATAATGATATTTCTAGTATAGATAAATGTAGTTCTTATACGAAAGAAAAAGAAGTCTCTATTTTATCAGCTAGTGATATTAATCAAGCAACAACAGAAGAGGGGAATTGGTTGCGTCCTGATAGCATTTCCTGGGTTCGTAATGAAAAAGATAATAAGAATGCTTATACAGTTAGAAATAGATTCTATAATACAGATGCTCGTTATATGTCTTTTGATCAAAATTATAATTTTGGTATTCGTCCAGTTTTGACTATTAAAGGTTCTACTTTAATAGAAGATGGCGATGGTACAAAAGAGAATCCTTATTCTATTGGGGATATGGAAAGTGCTAAAGCTGGAGATAAATTAAATACGAGATATTCAGGTGAATTTGTTTCTTATTCTGGAATGTTATGGAGAGTTATGGAAATAGATTCTGATAATACTACAAAAGTCATTGCTAATACTACTATTTATAATGATGGAGAACGTGTCCTTACTTCTTATGATACAGATTTAAAAGCAAAAATTTATAATCCCAAAGAACGTGGTAATGTAGGTTACTTTATTACTAATCAAGCTACACGATATCTAAATATGGATTCTTTTGTAACTAAAGAAATTGAAGTTCCTATTTATCATAATATGATTCGATATGGAAAAGAAAGCACTACTAAAAAATATAAAGTAAAGATTTCTGCTCCTAATATGTATGAGATGTTTAGTGCTTTTGATTATAATTCTGTTACAATGAAATCTTATTGGTTGATTAACTCTTCTAAAGCACAATATACAAAGGCACTGATTTCTGATATTGGTGTTGTGATGTATGGTTCTATTTATGATAATGTAGAGTATGGTATTCGCCCTGTAGGTTATTTGAGTAAAGATTGTTCTATTGTGCGTGGTAAAGGTACTTATGAAGATCCATATATTATAGCAGAATAGGTAGGTGATGGTAGTATGAAGAAAAAAACTAAACTGCTGATTTCGAAAAAAAAGAAAGTATTTCTAATTATTGGAATTCTATCTTTTTTGTGTTTACTGGCAGCAATTATTTTCTTGTTGTTTTATGATTATTATCCAGTGGAAACTCGTATTGATAAAGTTTTAGAGTATCAAAAAGAAGATAGTGATGATTATAATACGATAGGATGGCTTCGGGTTCAGGGGACTAATATAGATTATCCTGTAATCTATGCTCCTTCCTATGATTTTGGTGGAATGACGCATGATTTTCTTTGGAATGAAGTTAAAAGCGATAAACTTTTAAATCAAGTAACTGTTAGTGGTCATAATATTTTAAATTTATCTAAAAAACCTTTGGTTGTTAATAAGAATCATAAAAGATTTGAGCAATTAATGAGTTTTGTTTATTTAAATTTTGTAAAAGATAATAAATATGTTCAGTATACGGTTAATGGTAAAGATTATTTATATAAAATATTTTCTGTTTCTTTTCCAGAAAGCTCTGATATAAAAAAGTTTACAAGAAAAGATCTTAGTAAAAAAGAAATGAGAGCATATTTAAATAAATCTATAGATGAAAGTATTTTTGATTTTGATATAGATGTTAATGAGGGTGATAAAATTCTTTCTTTGGTTACCTGTACGAGGATGTTTGGTCATTACAATGATATTGAGTTTAGGGTAGATGCAAGATTGGTTCGAAAAGGTGAATTGAAGTCGAACTATGATGTTCAAAAAAGTAAGAATTATCATGAGATAGAAGAAATCATGAAAGGTGGAGAAAATGATGAAAAAGTGTAGTAGAAGAATAATAGGGGTTTTTATACTTTTCGTTGTCGCAGTCGTTGCATTTTGTAGTTATAATATTTTAAGTTCTAGTCACTCTGCTCATGTTAGTAGAAATGAGAACTTAGCTAAAACTACAGATGGTGCTGCTTGTAATAATGATCAAGAAATGAGCGGGGAGTATAATCCTAAAGTTTCATTTTCACAAGGGAAAGCGACAATTACTGTTAAAAAAGGTAGTTTTCGTGTCACTAATGTTACAAATGGGGAGATTTTAACAAATAATCCTATGGATCTTGGTGTTGTTACTCCTGATAGTCCAATGGAAATTAACTTTAACACTAGTGCTTCTACTGATGTTGTATTACATTTTGTTTTAGCAGAGACTGATGATACCTGTCTTTCTTATGATGAAGCACCATTTAATAGTGATGGTCAAAAGGCAGGTACTTATGAATTTGATATGACATTGCAGTTGAAACCACAGATGGATACACCATTAAAAGATAATAAAAATTATAATGGCATTTGTAGTGTTTTTAGAACGGGTACTGGCTATGAAAATTATGCTGCTATCTTTAAAGAAGCGGGAGTTAGTAAAAGTGATATTGAAAAATATAATTATAGTGCAGTAGATGCAAATCAAAAAGGTACTTATGATAGTATTATTCCTTATTGCTTATCTTCTAATCAAGTTACATTTAATTATACGGAAGAGCAGACAGCATCTTTAATTGCATCAGCAATTCTTATTGTTAGAAATCAAGCATCTGTTAGTGGAGAAACTGATGTTTCAGAGTCTTTTATGACTGCATTTAACGATGCAAAAAGTAAGGCTTTATCTTTAGGTCATGATTATACTAATTTAGTTAAAAATGGTAGTATTGATGATACTCGCTTTGGAATGACTTGTGATTGGAAATTAGAGGAGTCTGACAGTGATTATTATGTAAATAAAGATTATTATTATGCTAAAGAAGTTGATACTAAAAATATTAAATATACTTATCATTATACTTCTGGTAAGACAGAAGAAGTATCAGGTGGTTCTTGTACAAGAACTTGTGAGGAATCTGTGGTAGTTGAATATGGTCCTCCTGTTGCATCTAAAGCAGGACTTTGTTTTGAATATAAAGTTAGGGTAACAAGCAGAGTAGTTTGTGATTCTTCTTTAAAATTACAACCACCTACTACACCTAGTATTTGTACACCTACTCCATATTGTAATCAAGTTTCTGGGTTTACGCATCAAGGTGGACCTAATGAAGATTTTGAAAAATGTATTCAAGAATGTGATGGTGGAAAGTATAGTCAAAGTTGTAGTAATAAATGTTATAGTAAAGTTTATGCAAATGATGAAAGTAATGTTGATTTATTAGCTATTCGTTATGGAAATCAGTCTATTGTACAAAAAATGTGGAGTTCTTCTTTCCCAGGTTACAGTGGTCGCTATGTATGGAAAAATGGCAACATTGTTTGGGAAGGTAGTGGTTATGGTCGCTGGTATGAGGAATTTGAGGATGCTCGAACTCGTGGAGATCATGGTCATTATAATGTTTATTCTGGATTCAAGAAGGCTGATTATGGAGATGGAGATGTTTGTGCAGATAATTGTTATTGGTCTGGTTGTTCCGCTAATTCTTATTTAAATGAGTCTGATGCTGCTAAAGATACCGTTAACAATATGAAAAAATATAATCAAGCGATTGCATCTTGCAGTGGTTCTGCTAGTTGTACTACGAAGACTGCTGAGTTTACCATAGGTATTGATTATACGGATACTGCTGGTGAAGATCATACAGTCGATTTCCCATTAGCTAGTTCAAAAGTTGATTCTGCTAAATTACCAAGTCATGGTGAAGGATTTAGTGGAACTACTTCAGGTACGGAAATATTTATTCCAGAGTTAACGATTACTCCTGAAGATGAAGATGGTTATGCTGGATGTTATGATGATGCTAGTGCTAAGAATTGGTATCAAGTAGCTTGGAGTTTCCCTGGTACATGGATTAATAATAAGACTGGTGAAATTTCTTATGTTAATAAAGGAAATGATACAGCTTGGCATAAGCAAGAAGATAAATTCTGTATGCCATTAAATGCAGCTAGTGTTAATCAGACTTGGTGGAATTGGAAATTAATTGATAAAAACACTTCTGTAGATGAGAGTGATATTGATTATAATATTCATGCTGCTACTACAGATTTTGGATATTTTGGATGGAATTTCGATTTTGAATGCTTCTATGCATTACAAAATGAAGAAGTATGTACTGGCGATGATTGTGATTCTGATTCTGATACTACAATTTCTACTGAAGATTATGTATTTAGAATCGTTGATTTAAATAATTTGTTCCCTGAGTCTGAAGAGTCTACTGAAAAGAATGAAAGTAAATTAGAAATTACAGGACGTCAACCTGGTTATAACTGGACGTTAGATGCCGATAATGTTGGAAATCAGACTACAGCTTTGTCTTTAACTGCTAAGAATACAAGTTATCCTGTAAATCCAATTGAATTAATTCAAGATATTCAATCTAAAGGTAATAGTATTTATTCTGATGAGTATCTTGATTATCGAATTACTTTAGATAGTGATGCTTTAAAATATTTAAGGAATTATAATAAACAATATAAATATACTGATTATCAAGGTTCTACCGCTGTTAAAAATGGAGTTACTGCTTATAGAAGTTCAGTTATTACTAAACTTAATCCATCTAAGCGTGCTGGATATGGTAATAATACTGGGAAGGGGGCATAATTATTTATGAATAAAGCGATGTTAACCGTTGGTATTATCATTTTAAGTTTAGCTACTTTATTAATGATTAATATTATTTCCAATTATTCATCAGGTAGTGAGTTGGATTACTACCTGGTGAAGGAAACATCAGAAGCAGCTATGGTTGATGCTATTGATGTAAAGTATTATCGTGAAAATGGATTACTTCGTATTGATAAAGAAAAATTTGTTGAGAGTTTTGTTAGAAGATTTGCTGATTCTGTAGATACTACTAGAAATTATCAACTTTCTTTCTATGATTTAAATGAAGTTCCACCAAAAGTAAGTGTCAAAGTAGATTCTTCTACAGTACTAAGTTTTAAGGGTTCTGATTTGGAGATGTCTACAAAATTAGATGCTATTTTAGAAAATACTTATAAAACTGATCCATTAGTTACTACAGAGATTAATGATCCAGATAGTGATTTTGGTAAACCAGTGGAAGAATAAAAAGGAAGGTGAGGATAAAATGGGAAATCTCAGTGTTGGAATAAAAAAGTTTTTATCCAATAAAAATACAGTTACTGTTGTTGGTGTGGTTGTTGCTGTTTTGGTATTATATATAGCATATAATATGCGTGTTCAAGCAGCTGTAAATCCTATTAGTGTTCCGTATGCGACAGAGCAAATTGAGCCAGGGACACAAATTACAGAGGATATGGTAAGTACAATGGATGTTCCTCCTTCAATGCTTGAAGGAGATGTTATTAGAAATCAAGCTGATGTTATTGATAAATATTCTAATGCAGATACATTAATACCTCAGGGAAGTTTATTTTATACTAGACAAGTAGTTGAAAAAGAACAATTACCGGCTAATATTATTTTAGATTATCCTAAGGGTTATGTTTTATATAATATGCCTGTTAATACTGAATCTACTTATGGTAATTCTATTTATCCAGGAAATTATATTGACATTTATTTAAAAATAACTAGAAAAAGTACTGGTGATCAACAAGCTGTTACTAATGAAGATAGTGAGTTGATGCAGTATGGTAAGTTTATTCAGAATGTTAAAGTTTTAGCTGTTAAAGATTCTTCTGGTCAACCTGTATTTTCTAATTTGGATGAGCAAAGAACTCCAGCGATGTTAGTATTTGCTTTACCTGAGGAGTATTATATTTTATTAAAGAAAGCAAGTTATTTAACTTTGTATGATTCTGAGCTTGTTCCAGTTCCAACTAATGAAAGTTTACAAGATAAACCTGATGATTTGGAAATGAGTAGTGAAAGTCTTCGTGATTGGATTGAAACTGTTACTTACTGGGACGAAAGTATGGGGTAGAAATTAACGAATAAAAAGGAGTTGGGCATATGAATGAGAACATATTTGATAAGTTAGATTTTGGTCCTTTGCGTCCTTTGCTTGATAATGATGATATTACGGATATTTCATTCGATAATAATGGTCAGATTTGGGTAAGGTCTCTAACACAAGGATCTTTAAGAGTAGAGGTTCAAGGATTAACTCCTGAATTTATTGAGAAGTTAGCTTTTCAATGCTCTAATGTTATGGGAACTACATTTAACAATGCTAAACCATTCTTGGATGCTGAATCAGCAGAGTTACGTTTGAATTTCGTTCATCCTTCTATTGCTACTAACGGAATTGCGATGGTTATTCGTAAAACTCCTGCTAAAATTCGTTTGGAAAAGGATAAGTTACTTAAAGATGATTATTTTACACAAGATATTCATGATATTTTGATTAAATGTGTGGAAGGTCACTGTAATATTATTGTCTGTGGAGAGACTGGTTCTGGTAAAACAGAATTTGTTAAGTACTTGGCGAGTCATACGCGTACAAATGAAAAGATTATTACTATTGAAGATACTTTAGAACTTCATTTGGATAAAATTTTCCCTCAAAGAGATATTGTTGCGATGAAGACTAATAATGTTGCTAGTTATACAGATGTGCTTGTTACTTGTATGCGTCAGAATCCTAAATGGATATTATTATCTGAGGTTCGTAGTGCAGAAGCTGTTTCGGCAGTTCGTAACTCTATTTCTTCTGGACATAATATTTTATCAACCATTCATGCTGATAAAGCTTCTGCTATTCCTTATCGTATGTATAGTTTGATGGAAACAGATTTGGATGTTAATCAATTTTTAAATACTATTTATCGATATATTCAAATTGGTGTTCATATTAAGGCTTATTATAGTAAGGAATTGGGAAAATTTCATCGTGAGGTTGATGAAGTTGCTGAATTCTATGTTGATGAGGAAAATAAACCGCAATGTAGAATTATATATCAAAAATTGTTTGGACAGGAACCGGTGTTACGTAAACCTAGTCCACATTTAATTGAATATTTAGAAAATCAAAATATTGATATTAACTCTATTACTGAACATTTAAGCGATGATTTACCGTTTAAAGATGATGAAGAGAAGGAAGAATATATGGAGAGTCATAAAGCAGAGGATGATACTACTGGTGATTCTGTGGAGACTACTAACGATGAAGAAGTTCCTCAAGTTGTAAATATTACTCCTGTAGTGCAACCAACAGTACAAAGTGCTCCTGTTGTTAATTCAACAGTCCCTAATTCGAGTGCTGTACTAGCTGTAACACCGACGGTTCAAGTTCCAGCAGCTATGAGTGTAGAACCATCTATACAACTTGCTCCTACTGTGGAGACATCTCCAAATACTTCCACTATACCTACTCCTAATGAAGCACTAAACGTTACGTCACCTGTAGATTTTTCTTCTTTAGGTAATTTAGAGTAGAGAGGGGTGTAAATTTATGTATATAGAAGAGTTGATTTTTTTACTTGTTTTAGTTGTTGTTATTGTTCTTTATCGTAATTATAAAGGACAAAATGTTGGTAAATTTATTACTTCTCAAGTACAAGGAGTGTATGATAAATTTGCACCTTATTCTTTTAAAGTTGTACGTGAAAAGACAAAAGAGTTAGGGCAGGAATATACTCCTAGACAATATTTAATTCAAGTTATTATTATGGGAGCTTTTGCTGCCGTAGTTAGTTATCTATATTTCTATAATTTATTTATTTCATTGGTTTATATGATTGTTGTAATCATGTTTATACCATATTTATCTTATTTACGTTGTAAACGTGTTTATAGTGAATTTATTTTTGAACAAATTCAAGTTTATACTTCTAATACTATTATGGAATTTGCTACTACGCAGTCTTTTGTCAAAGCTTTGGAGGGTGTTCGTAACTCTGGTATTTTAGAAGACCCAGTAAAAAGTGATGTTGATCATATGATTGAACTTGCTTATCAGAATGGTAGTATTGAAGAATCTCTTACTTATATGAGTGGTTTGTATCCTTATTATATTGTAAAGAATATGCATCAGTTGTTTTTACAAATTACTAAAGAGGGTGCTAGAAACTCTATGGAGTCTTTGGATAATATGCAGCTTGATATTGATATGCTTGTTGAAAGTGTTTATCGTGACCGTATTGAACGTGCTTCTTTTCATAAATCTTTTTTACAATTTGGTATTATGCTTTATTTATTAGTTATGTTAACTCAATATTTGTTAGGGCGTGAAACGTATTTAATTATGTTAGAACGTTGGTATGTAAAACTTCTACTGCACGGAGTCTTAATTATTAATACATACTTCTTATTAAAGGGTGAAAAATATTATAATGAGAATGTAGGTGCTGAATAATGGTAGAGATTGTTATAGTTGGTGCTATTATTATATTTGTTTTAATATATAATAATACGATTGATAAGAATAAGTTTATAGCTGATAATGAAAAGTATTTTGATATTTTAAGAGAAGAAGATTATAACTTTTTAGTATATGCTAGATATGGTGAAGAAGTTGATCCTAATATATTATTTAGAAAAAGAATATATTATGCTGTTTTAGTAGCTATTGTGTTTCTATTTATATTTTTAAATCAGTTATCATTTCTTAATGTTGTGTTTTGTATTGTTGTAGCAGCTCTTGTTTTTAAGATGCCGTATACACAATTAAAACAGTTTTATAAGGCACATTTACATGATATTGATGTTATGTTGCCATATTATTTAAAGAGTTTGGAAATTTTAATTCAACATTATACAGTTCCGGTTGCCTTAGGTAAGTCTATTGATGATGCTCCTGATATTTTTAAACCTGGACTTCGTCGATTGATTGAACGTATTAACTCCGGGGATTCTACTATAGATCCATATATGGAGTTCGCTAATACGTATCCAGTACGAGATTCTATGCGTATGATGCGTTTGTTGTATCGTTTAGGTCTTGGTTCTCAGGAAAGAAAACAAGAACGTTTAATGATGTTTTCTAGAACTGTTTCAAATCTACAGAACAAAGCACGTGAAACTAAATATAAAGAACGTCTTAATCATATGGAGAGTCAAACTATGGTCATGCTTGTAGTTACTGGTATGGGTACTATGGTTATTATTTTGGTTTCTATGATGATGATGTTTAACATGTAAAGTAAGTAAATTTTATTGTAAAAGTGAAATTATGTTGGTATAATATATAATGTATATAGAATAGGAAAGGATGTGTATGTCTTAATGAAAGCAGCAACAGGTGAATTAAATTTAACAGTAATTACTCTTATTGCTATTGCGGCAGTAATTGGTTTTTTCTGGATTATGTGGCCTAATATTCAAGGTTCTATTAACTCTCAATGGGAGAATATTTCAAGTGATTATAGTGGATATATTGTTTTAGAACATAATAAATAAAAGGTGGTGTAGGAAATGCGGGATGCTTTAGGTGGTGTTGTCAATTTAGCAATGATTGTTGTATTCCTAGTTTTGGTGTGTGGATATTTAGCATTTAATGTTAATTATACTAAAGCATTCCGTGTTAAAAACTACATTATCACTTCTTTAGAACAGTATGAAGGTAATTGTAAAAGTGGTACTACTTGTTCTAATAAAATACAGGCATATATTAAGCAGGTAGGTTATAGCGCTCCAGAATTTCATTTAGAGGATGATTATATTTGTAATTATGGATATTGTTATAAAGAATTTAAAGTTTCTAAAGAAACTGGTGATGCTGTTTCTGAGTCTAAAGAGCAAGTTTACTATAGAGTTGTTACTCAGATTAATATTGATATACCAATTATCAACAGAATTATGCCTGGTTTAAAGATTTTTCAGATTTCTGGTAATACAAAGTTAATAACACCGTTTAAATAGGAGAGGTGGCTCTTATGAATGTTATTGTTAGTAATCAGCAACGTAATGTTTTATCAGGATTAGATATTGATATAATAAAAAGTATTTCTGGTGAATATGATGCAACTGAGTTAGTAGAAATGTTTAAAAACTTTTTCTATAATAAAATGATTTTGGATGTGACTGCAATTAAAGATTACCATAGTGTTAAAAGTTTTCAGACGATAGCTATGGGGTTAGATGTAGAAAAAATTGTTTTCTTTTTGCCAGAAGGAAGTGATGTTTGTACTTCTAATTTTTTGTCTAAATTAGTTTCTATGGGAATTTATAATTTTACTACGAATATAGAAGGAGTAAAATATTTATTAGAGCATCCAAATACTTATAAACAGGTTGCACATATTCAACAATTAAATGATGTATCTAATGTAAATTCAGTTATGGCAAGTGTTGAAAGTAGTTCTAATCCCTCTGATAGTTCTACTAGGTTTCGTGGCTCTATCGTAATAGGGGTACGAAATGTTACAGAGGATGCTGGAGCAACTACTTTTATTTATATATTAAAAAAGGAACTAAAAACTTATTTTGGAGATACTATTATTGCTTTAGAACTTAATAAAAATGATTTTCAGTTTTTTGGTGACAAAAATATGATATCTATTTCTTCTGATCAATTGCAGGGTGCTTTAGCACGCTATTCTGGTGCTTCGGTTCTTTTAGTTGATTTAAATGATTATCCTGATGATTCTTTCTGTGGAGAAGTTTTGTATTTATTGGAACCATCCACGATTAAACTTAATAAGTTGATTCGGAGAAATCGTAATATTTTTTCAAAACTTCAACATCAAAAAATTGTTTTAAATAAAAGTTTACTTTCCAATAAGGATATTATGGATTTTGAATATGAAGCGAAAATAAAAGTTTTTTATAATATGCCTCCTCTAGATGAGAGAAAGAAAAATCCTGTTTTGGAAGACTTTTTATCTCGTTTAGGTATTGTTGCAAAAAGGGAAGAGAAGAAAGAAACAGGTAAAATTTTTGGTTTATTTCGTAGGTAATGTTGACAAACATTTTATTTTAAGATAAGATTATTTTATTGAAGGAGAGTTGTTTATGTTAGATTTATTTCAATTAGGAGTAGTTGGAAATGTAGATGACAACTGCGGAGGATTAGAGCCTATTGTTAGAATTATTAAGAAAGGTGTATTTCCTATTGTTCAAATTGGTATTCCAATTTTATTAATTGTATTTGGTACTATCGATTTAGGTAAAGCTGTTATTTCTAGTGATGAAAAAGAAGTAAAACAAGCACAAAGTCGTTTAATTAAAAGATGTATTTATGCAGTTGCAATCTTCTTTATTACTACTTTAGTAAGTTTGATTATGTCTTTAGTTTCTACTGGTACTGAAGGTGGAGACGGTGAAGCTGATACTGCTGGATGGGCTAACTGCTGGAATAGTATTAAATAGGAAAATGATAAAATTAAATAGCAAAGTAATTGCTATTTTTTTTTTATTTTGATATACTTATTCTGTATGATTGTATATATGGAGTGGTGACAGTGAAACAGTTTAAATTTTTCTTATTTATCTTTGTCTTTGGTATGTTGTTTTTTGTTCCATATAATACGAAAGCCTTAGAAAATAAAGTGGTTAGTTGTGATTATCAGTTTACTAATATTCATGGAGAAAAAATTGAATTAGAATATAAGGTGTATTCTGATGGTACTGTCAAAAAGCCTTTTACGGATGGTACTTTATATGCAAATGATGGCATTTCTTGGTATCATGCTGATCGTTTTTCTTCAGTTTATTATAATGCAGCAAAACTTAATAGTTATACAATAACTTGTCCTTCTATTTATGTTCAAGAAAATGATTCTGGTGTTACTGTTTATCCTTATCCACTGAATAGTAGTTCATGTACGGGTCGCTGTTATAATATTACATCAGCTTCTCCTAAGCTTTCTAGCTGGGCTAAAGATATTGGGATAAAATCAAAGAGACTTTTGTCAACTTGCACGGGTTCTAGCATGGGATTTTATAATCGTAAAAGTTATGTTTTACCATATTTTAGGCTTTATTCTGATGGTACAAAAGAATGGAGTGTAGATGGAGAATTATATGTTCCTATTGCTAATGCGATTACTGGTAAAGTAGGAGATGATAAGTTTTCTATTACAGTAAACGATTCTTTGATTAATTCTATTTTTTCTTCATCAAAGACTACTTGTCCTGCGCAGATTTATCGTTGTGTTACAAAGACTAAAAATGGTTATTTTTATGAATTGTCCTCTAGTGCTAATCAATGCAGTAAAGATGAGTTGGGTAATAGTGATAGTCAAGGATTTGGTTCTAAGTATTTTGAAGGTGCTTTTGGAGATCCAACTGATGATAGCAATAATAGCAATAGTTCTGATGTTTTGACGGATTTGCAAGAGAATATCAATTCTTATAATCAAAATCCAGAGTGTAATTCTCTTTTGGGAGATGTAGGCAACCCAGAATCAGTTGCTTGGTTATTGCAACAACTTTTAAATTATGTTAAGATTTTAGGACCAATTTTGGTTGTTATTCTTAGTAGTTTAGATTTTGCTAAAGCTATTATTGCCAGTGATGATGATAATATGAAAAAAGCGGAACGTAAATTAATGATTCGTTTAATTTTGGCGGTTGCACTATTTTTGATTCCTACACTTGTTAGTGTTTTACTTAATGTTTTTGGAATCACTTCTGATAATCAAATTTGTGGTTTGAAATAAAGGTAGGTGATATTAATGACAGATACTTCTACTGCAGATGTGTTTCGTAATTTAGGAAGAACTTTGGGACAAATTTTTAATGTTTGTATTTATGCGCTTTTAGGATGGATGTATCAGATATTCTTTAACGTTGCTGGTGCTCAATTGTTTGAAAATGAAACTATTAAGAATTTTTATGGACGTGTTCAATTGATTATTGGTGTGTTCATGGTATTCAAAGTGGCAATTTTTATTTTGCAGGGAATTGTGAATCCAGATAAATTTATGGATCCAAAAGAGGGAATTGGTAATTTTATTACTAGAGTAGTTATCGCTCTTGCTTTACTTACTGTCTTGGTTCCTATTAATATTCCTAATGTTGAAAGTGCTAATTCTTACGAAAAATATCTTAATAATAATGGTCTTTTGTTTGGTACTTTATATTCTTTACAAGATAGAATTTTGTCTAACAATACACTTGGTAGGCTGATATTAGGTACTACCGATGATGCTGATGACAATACAGGAGAACAAGATACTTCTGGTATGACCGAAGCTGAAATTCAGACACAAAAGTTAGAAAGATCTTCTCGAATTTTTACTTCAACAATTTTAAAGGGATTTTTAAGAATTAATTTACTCCCTGAGGAAGTTCGTAAATCAGATGATGAAAATGATCAAGAAAATTGGTATTGTGGTGATCATATTGGGCAAGATGAAAAGGATGCTATTAATATTTATAGACAATTAGATGTTGCTCCTGAAATTTTACTTGATGATGCAATTGTTAAAGCAAAATGTGATTTGAATCAGTCTTTTGGGGGCGCCATAGGTAATTTCTTTAATATCGGAGGGGATGCAAAATATTTATTTGCTTTTAATTGGTGGCCGATTGCTATGATTGTTGGGATAATCTTTTTAGTTATCATGGTCGGATTTACTGTTGATATTGCAATCAGATCTATTAAACTTGCAATTTTACGTTTGATAGCCCCTATTCCTGTAATTAGTTATATTGAACCAAAATCATCGAAAGATGGTGGAATGTTTGCTTCATGGGTCAAGGCTTTAACATCGACTTATTTAGATTTGTTTTTGAGATTAGCTATTGTATATTTTGTTATTTTCTTAATACAAGATATGATTGTTAATGGTGTTGTTATTAATGAAGCTACTGGTTCTGTTGGAATATTTTCTATTATCTTTATTTGGATTGGTTTATTCTTCTTTGCTAAGATGGCTCCTAAATTTATTAAAGATGCCCTTGGATTAAAAGGTTCTATGTCTAATGTTGGTCTTAGTGGTATTTTAGGTGCTGCTGGTGCCATTCGTCAAGGAGGATCAGTGATGGATGCGGCTTGGGCTGCTAGTGATGCTGCTAATGCACAGGTCCAATCATATAATCAAGGTAAGCCTGCTCCTAGTGTTGGCATGGCTTTTAACGCAGGTAGAGATTTAGCAGCACAGATGATGACCGGTGATGAGCGTATGAATCATCAAAAAATGTCTCGTGGTTGGTGGCAATTGAGGGAGATGGGTATTACACCTCAAGGTGCTGATAAAGTCCATAAGGCTGCTATTAATGCGCAGGCATTTAGCGATCGTATGTCTTCAGACTTTGTTGCTGGTGTTGGACAATACATGGATAAAAATGGACAAATGCATGATTATCAGTATAAAGATGATCAAGGTAATCTTCATAGTGTTATGGATTGGGCTACTGATGAAAACGGTAATAGAGTTCGAGTTCTTAACAAAGATAAAGCTTCTCTTGCTTTGGCACAACAGAGAGAACTTGCTGGAAAACTTGCTTCTCGTGATAAGAAAATTGACGCAGAAATGCATAGGACTGGTCAAGCTCGTGGATTTCGAGATTCTGTACGTAGACCAAATGATAAATCAACTCATCCACTTACTCAAGGGATTACGGATGTATATTTGTCTAGACGAAAAGCGCAGACTTATGATCCAGTTGAGGATAAATATGGGGAAAAAGGTGAAGATAATTATATGTTGCGTGGTGGTACTCATGCTACAGGATATGATATTACTGAGCATTACTAATAGAATTTTTAATGGAGTGTGATATATAGTGAATTATTTAATACCTGCTAATACGAAGAAAGGTCAATTAATCTTAGGATTATTTAGACCTTTCGACTTGATTTTATTTTTATCCGGGGTTATGGTTACTGTTATATTACTGGCTTTTTTACCACTTACTAATACTTGGCTTACTATTTTAATAGTTAGTCCGGCTGTTATTTGTGGATTTCTTGTAATGCCAGTACCTTATTATCATAATATTTTAAATATTATTGTTGAGATATATGAGTATTTTTCTAATCCTCAGACATATCATTGGAAAGGTTGGTGTTTCATGAATGAAAAAGAAAATCGTAGGAAGTAATTTTACAGAGAATTGGTTACCTGTTAAAGCGATTCAAAATGGTATGATTATTACGTATGATAATTTAAAAGTTTCTGGAGTTAAAATTTCTCCACGTAATATCTTTATTTTAGATCCACAAGCTCAAGATAATGTATTAATTAGTTTAAAGAATTTCTATAATATGATAGATTTTGAGTTTTGGTTAGTAGTTGCAGATAGACCTGTAGATATTTCTGTTTATATGTCTCAACTACAACTTTTATACAATGAAACACAATCTCCTGCTATACGCAAATTAATTATGCAAGATATTGATAAGGGAAATACATTTATTAATAATAATATTGTTGATACTGAGTATTATTTCTTATTTAAAGAGAAAGATTCAGATGTGGTTCAAAAGAAAGTTCGTATGTTAATCCAAGGACTTGCTAGTTGTGGACTTAATGCTTCACAAACTACGAATGATGATTTAAGAATTATTTTGGATAATTTCTTAAACGGGGGTAAAACTACTGAATTTGGGACGGTGATGCCTGTATGAGTACTAGTTTAAGAAGTCAATTAGCTCCTAAGGGACTTAGTTTTAATCCTAGTGATTTCTTTATTAGTGATAAGTATGCAACTATTCTTACTGTGGTTTCTTATCCTAAATATATTACTCCAGGATATTTGTCATCTTTAACTAATATGCCAGGAATTAAAGTTGTTGTTAAACATATTCCAGTTCCTTTTCAGACTATGTCTAAAATGTTAAATAGACAAGTTGCTGATTTAAAGGAAAAATATCAACACGAAAAAGATCAAACAATGCGTGAGAGATATCGTCAAGATGCAGAAAGTTTGGAGTATTTTACTTCGATGATTGCTGGTAGTCAAGCTCGTATCTTTGATTTTCAAATGCATATTATGATTACTGCTGATACTAAAGAAGATTTGGAATTAAAGAAAGTAAATGTAAAAAATTATTTGGATGCAATGGAATTAAAAGGAATTTCTCTACGTTTTGAACAAGAAAAAGTTTTAAAGAGTATTTTACCTATTTTTCCACCTCAAGATATAGAACAAAGAATTGGTACGCCGATTCCTTCTGTAACCATAGCAGCTATGTATCCATTTATTTTTGATAGTATTAAGGATCCAGGACTTGCTACTTTATTAGGAGTAGATTTCTCTGGTGGTGTTATTTTATTTAATCAGTTCTTATATAAGATTCGTAAGGAAAATAACCGTAATAATGCGAATATGATTATTCTTGGTACTTCTGGTTCGGGTAAATCTACAGCAGCTAAAGTTATGCTTCGTACACATATTCGTAATGGTTGTCAGATTGTTGCTATCGATCCAGAGGATGAGTTACGTGAAATTACGCAGACTTATGGTGGAGATACAATTGATATTGGTAAGGGTGGAGAATTTGGTATGATTAATCCACTTGAAATTGTTATTGATGCTGATGAAGAAGAAATTAAACAGGGTTTAGGTTATACTGTTTTGACACGTACAATTCAATTTTTAAAAGCATTTTTAAAATATTATGCGCCATCTATTGAGGATGATGTTTTAGGTATGTTTAGTGATGTTGTTCAAGATACTTATAAACGCTTTGGAGTTGATTTTAATAGTGATTTTTCACAATTTACATCAAAAGATTATCCAACTTTTTCTGATGTATACGCAACTATCAAGGGTCGTTTAATGTCTATGACAGAGCAAACTCGGGAAAGAGATGTTATGGAACGTTTGGAACTTAGAATTCGTCCTTTTACCAAGGAGTTACGTTTTTATTTTGATGGTCATACAACTATTAGCCGCAATAGCGACTTTATGGTATTTAATATAAAAGAGTTGATGAATACGGATAGTAATATTCGTGATGCATTGTTCTTTAATGTCTTAAAATATGCTTGGGGACTTTGCTTAGACTTTAATGTTGATACTGTTATGATGGTTGATGAAGCCCATGTTTTATTAGGTGCTAATAATGAGCTTGGTGCAGAGTTCTTGGCACAAGTTCAAAGACGTGCGCGTAAGTATAATACTGGTACTATCATTATTACTCAACAACCAAGTGATTTTGTTGCTAGTGAAAAGATATTAGTACATGGTAAAGCTATTTTTGATAATGCATCTTATTATTTAGTCATGGGACTAAAGAAACAAGCTGTTGAAGATTTGAGTTTATTAATTGATTTAAATGATAGTGAGAAAGAGAGTATTAAACGATATTCTCAAGGTGAAGCGTTGTTCGTTTGTGGAAATAGACGTATGCGTATTAATGTTGCAGTTACTAAGGAAGAATTGGATTCCTTTGGTGCTGGTGGAGGTTTTTAGAAGTTTAGAAGGTGGTGATGTTTAGTGCCAGTTATGAATAATAAAAATGATTTACACGGAAATCGTGTAGCCCATGGTGATGATCAATCGGCTAATCAAGCTGGCACTGGCTCTACTGATAGTTATGCTGCTAATCGTGCTAATAAAAAAGAACAAGAAAAGGAAGCCACGAAGAAAGCATTAAAAACCGGTGCTAAAGGTGCCGCTACTGCATTTGGATCTCCTGCAGCTGGTAAAGCTGTTGATTTAGCTAGTAAGACTAAGCTCGGAGATAAGATATTAAATAAAGGGGCAGAGGCATTAAATCGTATTCCTGGTGTAGGAAAGACGATGAAAAAATTAGATGATAAAAAGGTATTAGATGCTGCTGATAAAGCTGTTGATGTAGCTAGTGCTAATCCTCAGAATGCAGCTGGAGGTGCGGCAGGTGCGGGAGCAAATGCGGCTAAAGGAGGAGCCACTAGTGGAGCTGGTGAAAGTGTTTTAGATAAGCCTAGTAAACCTTCTAAACCTAATTTTTTAGGAGATAATGATGATTCTGATAAAGAAACTCCTAGTACATTTGATGGTTTGTTTTCCGGAAGTATGCAAGCTAAATTGGCTATAGTGACTATTTTATTTGGTGGCTTTTTTTTCTTTATTATATTTTTTGTAGTTGTTGCTCAAGGAAGTGGTATTGTTACTAGTTATGATGAAGCTTTTGGTGTAAGTGATGCCACTGGAGGTATGACTGGTGGAGTTGATTATGAAACTGCCGATTCAGAAGCTCAAGATTTTTTTGATAGAGTGGCAGATGTAAAAAACTCTTTACAGGCACATGGAAAAACGTTTGATGCTGTTTATATTTCAGCTGTTTATAGTGTTTTGACTCGCCGAGGTGCTAAATTATCTTATAATGATATGACCACGGGTGTAATTACGGAAATTGCGAATGCTATGTTTTCTGGAAATAGTTTTAGTAAGGAAACATTTAAACAAAATTTGATTCATAATATTTTTCCTAAGTATTTACCAAATAAAAGTGCTAAAACCTATGAAAATATGGCTGATGAAGTTTTTGAATATTATGATGATTATTTTAGTTTGATTGGTGCTACAGCTTCTAGTTGTGCTAGTTTAGGTTCTTGTGTTTATGAAATTAAAGGCTTTTATATTAAAGAACGTGGAAACGTAGCTAAGTCTATGTCTATTACAGATTTGAAGGTCCGTTTGATGCAATGTAGTGATCAATATGGTAGTGGTACCTGGGGTGAACCATTAGAAGGGGAAGAGTTAGTTCCTTTTGAACAATATATTTTAGGTGTTGCATATCAAGAAATTGGTCCTAGTGCTCCAGATGAAGCGATTAAAGCACAGATGGTTGCTGCTAGAAGTTATGCACTTGCAAGACCTACAGAGATGGGAAATACTTATGGTAAAAAATTGGAACAAGAATCTAATGGCCAATGGATTTTACAAATGGCTTCTTGTGTTGCAGACCAAGTATATTGTAATCCAGATTTAGGTTGTTCGGCGATGAATGATGGTGATCAGTATGGTACTGTTCGTAGTGGACTTGATCATGGTGTTAAATTTAAAGATCCAATGCCTTCGGATCACAAGATGAGGACTTTAGCTAATGAAACCATGGGGGAAGTTTTAGTTAATGATCAAGGATATATTGTTTCTGCTGGATATGTACAAACTGAACAGGATAAGTTTACTGAATTAGCTAATCAAGGCCTTAATTATAAACAAATATTATTACAAGTATATAATTCTGGTAGTAGAAATTATGGTGCTAGTGATATTGATAAAATGAATTGTAATACTGGTTCTGGTAGTGGTTGTAATAGTACTGGAAGTACAGGACCTTACGCAGGTTGGAAGCAGGGAGATCCAGCTTGGTCAACTATAACCATTGGAAATACAAGTTCTACAATAGGTGGAGTGGGTTGTTTAGTTACTTCTGTTTCTATGTTAATAGCAAAAAGTGGTGTAGATGTTAACGTAGATGGTGATTTTAATCCTGGGACATTTGTTCAAAAGTTAAATCAGATAGGTGGTTTTGATGGTTCTAATTTTATCTGGAGTTCTGTTAGTAGTGTTGCACCAAACTTCCAATTTGTAGCTAAAACTTATGTTTCTGGGCAGTCACAACAACAAAAATTATCTACACTTCAAGGTTTACTTGATCAAGGTTATTATGTAGTTGCGGAAGTAAAAGGAAATACTGGACAACACTGGGTTGCTATTGATGGAATTGATGGAAATAATATATTAATGATGGATCCAGCTAGTCAATCTACTAGTATGTGGCAACAATATAACTGGGCTAATACTAGTCAATATGCATATTTTAAAGTGGTATAGGAGAAAGATATGAAAAAGGGAAAATTAAAGTATATTATCATTATTGCTATTTTAATTGTTTATGCGATTGTTATGTATCTTATTTTTGGTGTTAGTGAAACTCGAGAAAGAAAAGCAACTACTACTTTACTAGTGGGTAATTCTGCTGTTTGGAATTATTCTTCTCGTGACTGGTTTAATATGAATACACCATCTTTACTTTCTACTTTAAATTGGCAAAAATTTAATGTTTATGTAGATAATCAGTACTTTGGTAAATACTTAGTTTGGCAAGATGATCAATGGTATTTATTTGATAATAATCGAAATGCAATTTCTTATAATGGTAATCTTTTTGCCTATCAAGCAGATTTTGATATGGATATTTTAAATTTTACTACTGAGGATATTACAGATTATACCTATGTTAATCAAGTGTTACAAAACCACGGGTTTGATACTAATGTTCATTATACTTTAGCAACTGTCTCTGATATTGATTTTGATAAGGATGGTGTTGTTGAAGAATTTTATGTTGTTAGTAATGTTTTCGCTATTGACTTTTTCCCAGATCAATATTTCTCTTTTGTATTTATGGTTGATAATAATAAAATATATATGCTTTATGAGGATGTAGATACAAATGAAGGGAGTAATGGTTGTAAGCCAAATTTGTATACTGTTGCTGATGTTGATAATGACAAAGAGTATGAATTGATTTTAAATTGTGCGAAATATAGTAACCAAACACCTCTTACTATGTTATATGAATTTCGTGATAATGCGTTTAAAATTAAAATTTCTAATCAATAAATAATGACGATATGAAGTTTTGATGTTATAATAGTTGGCGAAAGGGAGTAATCGAATGAAATTTAAGTTTAGAGCAGATCCAGAAGATATTTTAATGTTTGTTTTATTTGCAATATTTTTACTATATATTGTATGTATTGGTGTTTTAAATTTATCTTCTTTTGCCACGGAAGGTTATTTGGTAGGTCTTAATCCTTTGCCTGCTTTTGGTCCTAAATATATAGCAGCTACTTTGGTATTTTATTTTCTTGCTTTAGGTGGTTTGCTTGTCAGTGTTAGTTCTTACTTTTTTGAACGTGAGAAAGGGTTTGGTATTACTACTGATAAAAAAGATAAAGGGTATTCTAGATGGGCTAAAGATAAAGAAATTAAAGCTGAGTTAGATCGTGTAGAAATTAAACAAGAAAATTCTACTTCGGCTGGAGTACCACTTATTTTGAATGAAAATGAAATGTGGGTAGATAATAGTGAGTACCATTCATTAGTTATTGGTGCTACTGGGTCTGGTAAGACTCAAACTGTTATTTTACCTCTTGTTCATAGTTTAGCAAAAGCTCGTGAGTCCATGATTATTACTGACCCTAAAGGTGAAATCTATGAAAAAACTAGTAATATGTTGCGTTCTCGAGGATATCAGATTTTACTTTTAAATTTCCGTGATCCACAAAATGGTAATGCTTGGAATCCTATGTCTTTACCATATCAAATGTATAAAGCTGGAAATCAAGATAAAGCCATCGAATTGCTTGATGACTTAGCTTTAAATATCTTGTACGATGAGTCCAATCAGAATGCAGATCCATTCTGGGAAAAAACTTCTGCTGATTATTTTTCAGGAGTTGCTTTGGGGTTATTTGAAGATGCTAAAGAAGAAGAAATCAATATTAATAGTATTTCTTTAGCAACTACCGTTGGTGAAGAGAAGTTTGGTGGTAGTACATATATAAAAGAGTATTTTTCGGCAAAAGATCCTGCTAGTGCTGCAGCGATTAATGCTTCTAGTACAATTATGGCACCTTCCGAAACTAAGGGTTCTATTTTATCTGTATTTAAGCAAAAAGTTAAATTATTTGCATCTCGTGATAATTTAAGTGAGATGTTATCTCATAGTGATATTGATTTAGAGAGTATTGGTCAAAAGCCTACGGCTGTATTTATTGTTATTCAAGATGAGAAAAAAACATATCACTCTTTGGTTACAATTTTGTTAAAACAAATTTATGAAACACTAATTGGTGTTGCACAAGAACATGGTGGAAAACTTCCTGTTCGTACAAATTTCTTACTTGATGAGTTTGCTAATATGCCACCTTTGAAAGATGTTACAACTATGATTACAGCGGCTCGTTCTAGAGCAATTCGTTTTACCATGATTATTCAGAACTTTGCTCAGCTTGATCAGGTTTATGGAAAAGAAAATGCAGAAACTATTCGCGGTAACTGTGGTAATATTATTTATTTGATTACTACAGAATTAAAGGCTTTGGAAGAAATTTCTAAGATGTGTGGTGAAGTAAAATCTAAGAAAGATGAAAAGACTGCTTCGACGCCACTAGTTACTGTTTCTGATTTACAACGTATGAAACAATTCGAGGTTATTATTCTTCGTATGAGAAAACAACCTTTTAAGACAAAATTTACACCATATTTTCAATTAGATTGGGGAAAAACTTATCCGAAAGCTACTTATCCAACTCGTGAAAAAGTTCCAGTTCATACATTTGATATTAAGGAATTTGTAAAAGCAGAGAAGAAGAAAAAGTTACTTGAAATGATGAATTCTGCCGACAATCAAAATCCAGCAGGTGGAAATAATATGTTTGGTGCTGGTATGCCACCTATGGGAGGAGTTAGAAATCCATTTGCACCTAATGCAGGTGGTATGACTGGTCCTAGACCTAGTGCTATGCCTAGAGATACTATGGCTGGTGGTATGAATCCGTTTGCCCCTATAGGTAATGGGCAGTCATCAGCAATGAATCCATTTGCACCTATATCGTCTCCAGTAGCAACGAATCATAATCCTAATTCGCTACCTAGAGAAAACTCTGTTGCTCCATCAATACCTTCACAAATGCCATCAAAGCCAGCTCCTGCTAAAGATGATGGACTTGGTTTTGATGTAGATGAGCTAATGAAGAAGATTGATGCGAAAATTGCTGAACTTGAAGAAGAAGAAAAACAAAATGCTGCTAAAGAGAAAGCTGTTTCTCCTAAATCAGAATCTTCTAAAGTTGAACAGAAACCAGTTTCTAACAAACCTGCTTCTTCTGATGCAAAAGAGCCAGAGGTAAAAGAAGCAGAAAAGAAAGAGTCAGTTCCTACTAATAATTTAGTATTAGATGATGAAGATGATGATGAATTCTTTGATGACTTTTTTGATAATTAGGAGGTATATTTTATGGGTACAAATTTTAATGTAGGTAGTTTTAATGCTATTAATACTAATGAACCAAGGGATAAGAAACCTAGTAGTTCTCATAATGTGAATGATGATTTGAAAAAAAGATTACTTATTTTTGGTGGAGTTATTGTTATTGGTGTTGTGTTAATTGCTGTAATATTATTACTTTTTTCGAATAAGACTTATAGTTATGATGATATTGAAAAAATTATGACTAATGCAGCAGAGGCATATTTTGAAGATCATCCCAAGCGTTTACCAGTTTCAGAGTCTCGTCCAGTTGCTATTGATGTAGATGTTTTGGTTGAGTCTGAATATATGAAAGAAATGATTGAATATACAGGAGAAGAAAAATCTTGTTCTGGTAGAGTTAACGTATATATGAATGATGGGGAGTATTTATATATTCCAAGATTAGATTGTGGTGAAGATTATGTTACTCAGCCTTTAAAAGAAGTAGTTATTAAAGATGTTGTTGTGGATGGTTATGGATTGTATGAAGTAGGAAATTCGTATGTATATCGTGGTGAGACTGTTCATAATTATTTAGAACTTGATAATGCCGTTTGGCGAATCGTTAAGATTACTGATGATGGTAACTTTTTATTGATTTTGGATAGTGATATGTCTGAGTCTGTTCCATGGGATGATCGTTATAATTCTCAAGTTGGATATAATATTGGTATTAATACTTTTTCTGCTAGTCGTATTAAAGATTCTATTTTAGAATATTATGATACAACTGATGAGGATAAAATTATCTTAAGTGAAGATGACAAGAGTAAAATTGTAGCTTTTGATTTATGTACTGGAAAAAGAAGTGTTTCTGATACTGCTACAGATAATTCTATTGAATGTAGTGAGGTTTTGGAAAATCAAAAAATTGGATTGCTTACTGCTTCTGATTTTATGATGGGGAGTGTTGATCCTAATTGTAAAACAATTTCTGATTATTCTTGCCAGAATTATAATTATTTAGCAGCATCTTATAAATGGTGGCTAGTTACTGCTGTTAAAGACAATACAGATGAAGCTTATGGGGTTAGTTCTAGTGGTATTGCAGAAGCTACTACAACATCTAGTTACATGTATCCTAGAGTAGTTATCATGTTAGATGGTAATGTATTATTTAAGAGTGGTAAGGGTACAGAAGCAAAGCCTTATAAGATAAAATAGGAATCTATTATGATGATAGATTCTTTTTTTTCATAATCTATATTAGGTGGTAAATATGAATCTTACTTTTAAAGATTTTTTTTCTCTTCCTGATAAAGGTATTTTGATTGATATTAGAGATAGTGAAAGCTATCTTCATGGTCATGTTCCTGGTGCTCAAAATATTATCAGTTCTGAGCTTTTATATCATACTAGTTCTTATTTAAATTATAAAGATGTTTATTATTTATATTGCGATGTTGGTTATATTAGTGCTGATCTTTGTAAAAGATTAAGAATGCAAGGTTACCATGTTTTTTCTATTCTTGGAGGATATCAGAATTACTTGTTAAGAGATTAGTTTTGTACTATAATATTAATGGGTGATGGCAGTGGAAGCAATTCAGAATTTTGTTGATTTTTGCACTAATTTTATTAGTCAAGGAGGGCTGCTCTTTGGTTTTTTATTGATTCTTTTGGAATCTTTTTTACCAGTTTTGCCTTTAGGCGTTTTTGTTGCTTTAAATGTAAATGCTTTTGGTGGTATCATTGGTATTTTTATATCTTGGATTGCAACATGTCTTGGCTGTTTTATTTCCTTTACTTTTTTTTCTTTTCTTTCAAAAAAGTTTTTGGAAAAACTTCTTTCTAAGAAAACATTAGAAAAAGTTGAAAAATCTATCATTAAATTTCGTAATATTTCTTTTTCAAATTTGGTACTAGTTGTTGCCTTACCATTTACTCCGGCTTTTTTAGTTAATATTATTTGTGGTGTTGTTCGGATGAGTCGAAGAAAGTTTTTGGCAGCAATTATTATAGGAAAGATTTTTATGCTTATTTTTTGGGGATATGTAAGTAAGAGTTTTATTGAAAGCATGACGGATATTAATACAATTATTATTATTTGTTTTATGTTAATTGTTGCTTATGTAATATCTAAGATTGTTAGTAAAAAAGTAGATTTAGATTAGTAGGAGGATTTTTGTGGATTATATTATTGTAGGTTTGTTAGTTGTTATATTGATTTTAGTTGTAATTTCTCTTTTTAAAAATATTAATGAAAGTAATATTACTGAACGTTTAGGGCGACTTGAAGTTAATATGATGAAGTCCATGGGAGATTTTAAAAATGATTTGTCTCATAGCTTGAATGATGATTTTACTAAATTGAATGAGCAGGTTGAAAGACGTTTACTTGCTGTTAATGAAAAAGTAAATGAAAGGCTAGATCAAAACTTCGAAAAGACGAATAAAACATTTATGAATGTTATTGAGAGGCTTTCTAAAATAGATGAGGCACAGAAAAAAATTGAAACGTTATCTACAGATATTGTTAGTTTACAAAGTATTTTAACTGATAAAAAGACTCGAGGTATTTTTGGTGAGGTAAATTTAAAGCATATTTTGTCTAATGTTTTTGGAGAAAAAAATGATTCTATTTATCGATTGCAATATACCTTAAGTACTGGAGTGATTGCGGATTGTGTTTTATTTGCTCCGGAACCATTGGGCACAATTGCTATTGATTCTAAATTTCCTTTAGAGCATTATCAGATGATGGTAGATAAAAAGCTATCTATTGAGATGCGAGAAAACTATGAAAAGATGTTTAAACAAGATATGAAAAAGCACATTGATGCTATTAGTAATAAATACATTATTCCAGGAGAGACTTCAAATCAAGCAATTTTATTTTTGCCAGCGGAGGCAATTTTTGCTGAAGTTAATGCTTATCATCCTGATATCATTGAATATGCTTACAAAAAAAGAGTATGGATTACTAGTCCAACTACTTTAATTTCTACTCTTACTGTTATAGAGATGATTATTAAAAATATGGAAAGAGATAAATATACATCTATTATTCATGAAGAATTGAATAAGTTAGGTCTGGAGTTTGCTCGTTATCGTGAGAGATGGGATAAGCTTGCGCGCAGTATTCAAACTGTTAATAAAGACGTAGAAAATGTTTCTATTACTACAGAAAAGATTTCTAAAAAATTTGATAGTATTAATAAAGTAGAAGTTGGTATGATTGAAGATAAGGAAGAATGATTCCTTATCTTTTTTTCTGTAGATTTTAGTTGAAAAACTTTATTTTTAATTTTGTTGGATGAAGTTTTTTTGCATATTTTTAATTTTTATTTGTATACTAAAAATAGTTTATTCATAAATTTTAGTATGAAGAATTTTTTTTATTATGTTTTAGGAATTCTATTTATGAGTATTGGTATAACTTTTTATATTTTATATTTTAATTTATTTGTATTTGGTTATACTTTTTTAGAATATTTAGTATTTTTGTTTTCTAGGTGGGAATGCTATTCGTTTTTTGTAGGAGTTATTTTTGTTTGTTGCGGTATTTTTAGAAAGGGGAAAAAGCATGATTTATATTTATGATTTATTACTTAACTATCAGGATAGTAATCGATTAGTAGAATTTTTTGAGTGGGATAGTGCTGATGTTTTAGAACATATCAAAAGAATTCCCTTATTTGTTGTTCCAAGTGTTGATATTGATCATTTTTGTTTTTCTAATATTAAAGTGGATTCCAAGTTTTTAGAATCGATTAAAGGAAAGACATTGCTTTATAAGAGGCGAAAATCTATTTTTTATAGTTGTTTATTTTGTGATTTGAATAGGGTAGTAGCTATTGAATTTTCTAGGAATGGTGAAGTATTATCAAAAAGTTGTTTATTATTGGATGAGGAAGCTGAAGTAATTGAAATTGCGAAAGGTATTGAAGAAGTATCAGTTGCATATAAAGTTTTGAATTCTAATTATGAAACTTCCTTTTTGACTAGGAAAGAGGAATTTCAAAGACGTTATTTATTATCAGAGATTTCGTCTTTTACTGAGGATAAGGATAGAGATATGTTTAATTATTTATATGAGGAGATATTTGGTAAAGATGATTTATCATTTGATATAAAATATCAGAAATTGATGGAAGATATGTCCTCTCATTTTGATTTTCGCTATCAAAAATTATTTGATATTATTCGTTTAAGTTATTCAAAAAAATAAAAGCATCTGTTGATGCTTTTTTAATAGTCTATTTTCATAGCTTTTTTTACATTTTTCATTTGTTTTTCTGCTTTTTCTTTTGCTTTTTCTGTTCCGCTTTTTAATATTTCCTTTATCACTTCAGGGTGTTCTTCATAATATTTTCTTTTTTCTCTAATAGGACTTAGGAAGCGGTTCATAGCTTCAATAAGCTCTTTTTTACATTGTACACATCCGCGTGTACCTTCTTTACATTCGTTACAAATTTTTTTATTGCTTTCTTTTGTATTTACTAATTTATGATAGTAGTAAACCATACAGACATCTGGATTTGCAGGGTCGTCCTTTTTTATTTTCTCAGGGTCGGTAACTGCTCCCATAATTTTTTTCTGGATAGTTTCTTCATTATCATTTAGGAAAATAGCATTGCCTAAACTTTTTCCCATTTTATCGTTTCCATCTAGACCTTTTACTCTTTTTGTATCGCTTAATATGGCACTTGGTTCTTTTAAAGTTTCACCATAAATTGAATTGAATTTTCTGACAATTTCACGACATTGTTCTAATAGGGGAAGTTGATCTTCACCAACGGGAACTAATTCTCCATCAAAGGCAGTGATGTCAGCTGCTTGTGATACTGGATATCCTAAAAATCCATAAGTAATTGATTCTCCATCATTACCAAATAGTTCTTTTTTTTGAGCAATTTCTGTCTTTACTGTAGGATTTCTTTCTAGTCTTGCTACTGTAACTAGGTTTGAATAATAGACAGTAAGTTCAGCAATTTCTGGTATTTTAGATTGAATAAAGAAATTTACCTTTTTGGGATCTAGTCCAATGGATAATAAATCTATTGTGATTTCTGTTACATTTTTTCTTACTTTTTCAGGATTATTAAAGTTATCAGTTAATGCTTGTACATCAGCAATTTCTAGGAAAAAGTCATAATCATCTTGTAATTTAATATAGTTTTGTCCTGCTCCAAAAAGATGGCCTAAGTGTAAGTTTCCAGTGGGTCTTAGTCCTGTTAAAATTGTTTTTTTCATTTTATCACTTTCTTTCTCTGTTATTTATTTTAGCATATTTTTGTCCACAAAAAAAGCGCTTTAGCGCGTTTTCTTTAATGTTACTACAGATGCATTTGGTCCATATAAACTGTTTATGAATGGAGTTTCAATTCGTGTATTGATTGGTCCATTTATAAGGAAAGTTGTATCTTTTAATTGATATACTCCTTGTGCATATTCTGGTAGTAATTGCATTTGAGGAGATATAATTCCTCTGTTGGCCATGAATGGTTGCATAAAGTTTGGTAATAAGCCATTATGCATATGTCCTGATATTACTAAATCGGTATTTGGCTGAATACATCTTTTATTTTCATTACTTAATTTGATAATAGACTGTGGTTCATGTGTTAAGAAAATGTTATATGTGTTATCTGAAAATAAATTTTCATCATATGTTTGATTAAAGATTCTTTGGTAATCAGTGGGGCTTTCTCTTTCACTTTTTTTCTTATCTTCATCTTCATAGTAATTGAAGTCTGGAGAACATGCTGAAATGTTTAGAAAACTTGTATCACATTTTTTTCCATTTTCTATTAAGTGAAAGTTTGGTATTTCTTTTAATGTTTCTTTTAATAATCCAGTTTGTCCGGGAATCCATGTTCCATTTTTTGCATGTGTCATTTGATCGTGATTTCCTAAACTTATGAATGTTGGCTTGTATTTAGTAATAGATAGTAATTCATCTTGTAATCTACTTTTGAAATCTTTATCTTCTAAGTCATTTACATCATTTACAATATCTCCCGGAATGATAATAGAATCAATTTCATCTAAATCTATTAAATCTTTGATTTTCATTAGATTTTCTTTTCCTTGCGTTTTACTTCTATGAATATCAGAAATTACTAAAAAACTAATATCATATGGTATTTTTCTTGAATATATTGTTAATTTATTTATTTTTCCCATAATAACCCTCTTTTCTTTGATTGCATATTATACATGAATATTTTTCTTTTGTCAATTTTTTAGGAAAGTGTTGTGTTAAATAAAATTGTAGGGTATAATATAAGGCGTTGGAGGGATATTATGGCAAAAAAAGAAACTGAAAAAAAAGAAGTAAAAAAAGAAACTAAAAAAGAGAATAATAAAAATGTTCATGAAGTAGTTATTAAAATAGATGGTGAAGCTTGGTCTAAAGCTCTTGATGGGGCTTTTAAGAAAAAACAAAAAACTGCTAAAGTGGATGGTTTTAGAAAAGGTAAAGTACCAAGAGATATTTATGAAAAACATTTTGGTAAAGAATCTTTATTTATTGATGCAGCTGATAGTGTATTACAAGATGCATACACTAAAGCAATGGAAGAGTCTAAATTAATTCCAGTTGTACAACCTGCTGTTGATTTAAAAAGTTTGAGTGAAGATGGAGTTGAATTTACCTTTAAAATCGTTACTAAACCAGAGGTAAAAGTTAAAAAGTATAAGGGATTAAATATTCAACCTGAAAAAGTTGAAGTTACTGATGAAGAAATTGAACATGAACTTGGACATTTATTAGAAAAGTATACAGAACTTGTTACAAAAGAAGATGGCACTGTAGAAGAAGGAAATACTGCAGTTATCGATTTTGAAGGATTTAAAGATGGTGTTGCTTTTGATGGTGGAAAAGGAGAAAATTATTCACTAGAAATTGGTTCTCATACATTTATTCCTGGTTTTGAAGAACAAGTTGTTGGTATGAAAACTGGAGAAGAAAAAGAAATTGAAGTTACTTTCCCAGAAGATTATGGTGCTAAAGATTTAGCTGGTGCTAAAGCTATATTTAAAGTGAAAGTTCACGAAATAAAAGAAAAACAAGTTAGAGAATTAGATGATGAATTTTTTGAAGATTTAGGTATTGAAGGAGTTAACTCTGAAGAATCATTAAAAGAAGAAATTAAGAAGAGTATTTCTGCACAAAAAGAAATGGATGCAGAAAATAAGTATATCGATGCTATTTTAGAAGGTGTTTCTAAGAATGTTGAAGTAGATATTCCAGAAGAAATGGTAGAAGAAGAAGTAACTCGTTTAATGAACCGTTTTGAACAACAAATGAGAATGCAAGGAATTTCTTTAGATTTATATTATCAATTTACTCAATCTAGTGAAGCGGATTTAAGAAATCAATTAGAAAAAGAAGCTTATTCTAATGTACTTTATCGTTTAATGTTAGAAGAGATTATGAATTTAGAAAAAATCGAAGTATCTATCGAAGAAGCTGAAAAAGAAGCTAGCGAATTAGCTAAAAAATATCAAATGGAACAAGAAGAGTTTTTACAACAATTTGGTGGAATCGATATGGTTCAATATGATTTAGAAATGAGAAAAACTATTGAATTATTAAAAGAAGCTAATAAGTAAATTGAAAGGTAGTCATTGGACTACTTTTTTTGTGGTAAATTTTGAAAAATTCGGGTAATTTCTTGATGTAAAAAAACTTTTATTATATAATAGTAAGCAGTATTTAAAATTTGGAGGTGGACTATCTATGGATAATCAAAAACTAGCGGTTTTAGTTTTAAATGATGTAGTGGTCTTTCCAAATAACGAGGTAAGAATTGAATATGACGATTCTTTTGAAAAGGCTAGTATTGATTATACCGATGGAACAGATGATAAATACTTGGTTATTGTAAATCCTATTGATTCTAATTATGTGGAAGATGTGACATCTTTACCTAGTTATGGGATTTTGGGACAAATAAAATTAAAATTAATGGTTCCTAATGGGAAAACGAGAGTTGTCATTCAGGGAATCCGTAGAGTTTTTGTATCAAATTATTTTTATGATCATGATTTTTATCAAGCCGATGTAAAAGAAATTTCAAATATTTCAACAGAAGAAGAAAAGAATTATTTTACTTTATTAATGAAGTCTTTAGATCGTTATATCGAGAAAGCACCATATATGAGTAATGCAGTGATTAGTCAATTGGATACGGTGGAGACTTTAGATGAATTGTGTGATTTGATTGGTTCTTTTTTGCCTGTTGATTATGAAAAAAAGAAAAAATATGTTCTTACTGTATCTCCGATTGAAAGAGCACGTATCATTGTAGAAGATATGAATGAAGAAGTAAAATTTTTAGAGCTTGAACAAAAAATAGAAAGTGAAGTAGAACAAGAAATTGAAGAGAGCCAAAAAGAGTATTTTTTAAGGGAAAAGCTTCGTGCAATTAAGAGAGAATTAGGGGATATTAACAGTAAAGAAGATGAAGTGGAATCTTTAAAGAAAAAACTTTCTAAGTTAAAGTGTAATTATAAAGTCAAAGAAAAGATTAAAAATGAAATTTCACGATATGAAGCTATTAGTAGTCATTCCCCTGAACTTGGTATGATTCGCGATTATTTAGATTGGATGTTACATTTGCCATGGAATGTCTATACTAAAGACACAAATGATTTATCTAAAGTAGCAAATATTTTAAATACTAGTCATCATGCTTTAGAAGAAGTGAAGTCACGTATTTTGGAATATCTTGCTGTGAAACAAAATACTAATAATTTACGTAGTCCCATTCTTTGTTTAGTGGGTCCTCCAGGAGTAGGAAAAACATCTCTTGCTCTTAGTATTGCTGATAGTTTGGGAAGAAAAGTTGCAAAAATTAGTGTTGGTGGTATTAATGATGAAGCTGAGATTGTTGGTCATCGTCGTACTTATGTTGGTGCAAATCCAGGAAGAATTATTCAGGGGATTCGTAAAGCAGGAACTGCAAACCCAGTCTTTATTATTGATGAAATTGATAAGATGACTAAGGATATTAAGGGGGATCCAGCAAGCAGTTTACTTGAAGTTTTGGATCCAGAACAAAATGATAAATTTTCAGATCATTATATTGAAGAAGAGTTTGATTTATCTAAAGTTTTGTTTATCGCTACTGCTAATTATATTGAGCAGATTCCTTATGAACTTCGTGATCGATTAGAAATTATTGAACTTACTAGTTATACTGAATACGAAAAATTAGATATTGCGAAAAATCATTTGATACCTCGTGCTTTAGAAGAGCATGGCTTGACTTCTTTACAGATTCAATTAGATGATCAGGCTATTATGGGTATTATTAGGTATTATACGAAAGAGGCTGGTGTTCGTGAACTAGACCGTGTGATATCATCACTATTTCGCAAAATTGTAAAAAAGATTTTATTAGAAAAAGAGCAAGTTTTTTATTATATAAAAGAAGAAGATTTAGAGGCATTTTTGGGAAAGAAAAAATTTAGTTATGAAAAAACTGATAAAAGAGTGGAAATTGGTGTTGTAAATGGTATGGCATATACTGCTTTTGGCGGAGATATTTTACCCATTGAAGTTACTATGTTTCCTGGGAAAGGTGAATTAATTCTTACTGGATCTTTGGGAGATGTTATGCAGGAGTCGTGTCAAATCGCTTTTAGTTATATAAAGGCAAAGGCTAAGGAATTTTCTATTCCATTTCCAATGCTTTCTGAGAATGATATACATCTTCATTTCCCAGAAGGTGCTGTTAATAAAGACGGACCTTCTGCAGGTATTGCTATTACAACGGCTATGATTAGTTTATTTAAAAATCAAGCAGTAGCTAATGATATTTCTATGACTGGAGAAATTACTTTGCGTGGTAGAGTTCTTCCTATTGGTGGGCTTCGTGAAAAAGTAATTGGTTCTCATAGAGCAGGTATTCGAAAAATCTTTTTGCCAAAAGAGAACAAGAATGATTTAGAAGAGGTTCCAGAAGAGGTAAAGAAAGATATTAAATTTACTTTTGTAGAAAACTACTTTGATGTTTATAAGCAATTATTTGGTGGTAATAAAAATTATGATAGAAAAAGAAACTAAAGGATTATTGAGTTTTCTTTTATAAAAAAATTAGTAAAAGTTATCGATATTCTTTGGATACTAAGAATGCAGTTCAAAAAGTAAAAAAGAGTTAATTTTATAGCTCTTTTTTTCATATTCGCTTTTATTTTTCATATACTTTGGTAGGAGGGATAAAATGCGAAAAGTTATTTCATTTGATAAAAAATTAGAATTTAAGACTATGATAGGGGAAGTAACTTCGATTTCTTTAGATCCTAATTTAAGTTTTTCTGATGATAGTGATATTTCCGGAGATTTAGTAATTTCTGGAAAATATAAATTGACTGCAGCATCGAGATTAGAAGATGATTTTGTGTTTTCTATACCTATTGAAATTACTTTGAATGAGAATTTAGAAGAGGAAACTCGAAATGTTTCTGTTGATGATTTTCGTTATGAAGTAGAAGAGGATGACGTTTTAAACTGTCACATAGATTTGGTGATAGAAGGAGTCGAAAAAATTGAAATTCCTGAGGATTCTTCATTTTTAGAAGAAAATTCAGAGAAAATTGAAGAAATACAAATTTCTTCTGATTCCTCTGATATGCGAGAAGAGGCTTCTATTCATGAGGAACAAACTACTAAAGAGATGGTGTTAGATAATGCTATTACAGAAGAGACAGCTGAAACAGAAGATGTAAAAGAAGAACATAATGTAGGTTCTTTGTTCTCTTCTTTTAAAGATAGTGATGAAAGTTTTGCTACTTATTCTGTTTATATTGTTAGAGAAAATGATACGATTGATAGTATCTTGAATAAATATCAGGTTCATCGTGAGGAGTTAGAAGATTATAATGACTTAGATAATTTAATTGTTGGTACAAAAATCATTATTCCTACGCATCATGAATAATTTTAATATTTGTCATCATTTTTATATACGTGGAAAAAAGATAATAGAAACAGAGGAAGGAAAGTTTTTTATCGTTCCAAGATGTAGTGATAAAGAAAAAACTTTTCATTATTTGGAATCGAAGAAATTTTCTTTTTTTCTTCCTATGAAAAAATTGTATAGGGATTCTTATGAGGTTTATCAATATGTAGAAGATGAGACTGATATTCACGATAAGTCTATTGATTTAGTTCATATTCTTAGTTTACTTCATATTAAAACAACAACGTATCAAGAGGTTGTTTTAGATTGTGTAAAAAAGTTGTATGAAGATATTTTAAGTCAGCTAGATTCTTTATTTCAATTTTATCAGAAGTTACAGGAAGAGATAGAAACACATATTTATATGTCTCCACATGAATATTTATTTATTCGCAATATTAGTTTATTCTATCGAAATCTGGAACAAAGTAGAAATTATTTAGAATTATGGTATCAAAAGAAAAAAAACAATAGCAAGGAACGTATCGTTTTTTTACATGGCAAACCTTGTTTAGATACTTTTATAGATAGTGCTAGTCCATATTTTATAGATTGGGATGTTGCTCATAAAGGGTATGTTATTTATGATTTTTTATATTTTTATAAAAAAAACTGTCTTGTGTTAGAAATGCAATCCTTATTTCAAATTTATCAAAGTAAATATTCTTTTTTAGAAGATGAAATGTATTTATTTTTGTGTCTTATTTTACTAGATGAAAAAATAGATTTTACATCTAATTATTATGAAAATACATTATTGGTTCAAAATAGACTTTCTTATGCTATGAAAGCAAGACAGTTTGTACTAGAACAGAATCAAAAAAATCAAGAAACAAATCAGGAGGAATTCAACGAGTAAAATAATTGCATTTAGTCTCGTGGTGATAAAAACAAGTAATATAATTTGATAAAATATGATAATCAGTGTTGCTACTACACCTAAGAGATAGAAGATATTGTTTCTTCTTTTTTGTTTGCAGTAATTACATCTGCAGAATAGATTATGTTTTGTTTTCATGGTTATCACCTAATATAGTTTATGATTTGTTTTTCTTTTTGCTATTTTTGATGTCAATAATTTAGGAAAATGTCTCAAAAATTTTTAAACATTAACGGGAAAATATTCTCGTTTTTGTTTGTAATT
>CALVYF010000005.1 GCA_944372055.1 uncultured Bacilli bacterium
GGGATAATTTCCAATTTACAACAAACTATTAAATTTTTCAAAATTTATATTGACTTTTAATAGTTAGTCTCCTTTTTTTATTATAAACAATAATTTTACTTTTTTCTATGCTTTTTTAAACATGGAGGTGTTTGATAAGTTATTGGTTTTCTTTCATATGCCTGATTTGATAATAGTGGAGTTCTTGGTTCTAATATTTCTTTTTTCATAAGTAGCCCTTCTTTGGCTTCTAATAGTATTTCTTTTATTACTTCTAATACTATATTTTTATTCACAAAATTCACCTCTTTTTATCTCTTTCTTAGCTCTTTTTATCCCTCTTTTTAAAACTTTATCCACTTGCGTTTTATAAATACATTTTACAGCATTATAGGCAAACATACAAATTGTCATTGGTCCTACGGATCCTATTGGTGGAGTAATTAAAGATACTTTATCATAGACATCTTTAAAATCTACATCTCCTACTATTTTTCCATCTTTATTTTTATGTACACCAACATCTATTACAATTGCTTTTTCTTTTATAAAATCTTCGGTGATATATTCTTGTTTATTTATAGCTACTACCACTATATCACTTTCTTTGGTAATTTCTTTTAAATCTTTGGTTTTGGAGTGACAAACTATAGGAATTGCCTTTTTTGTTAACATTAATTGTTCTAAGGGTTTTCCTACAATATTACTACGATTTAATATAGCTATTCTTTTACTCTTTAATGAAATATCATAAACCTTTAATAACGTTTCTATTCCTAATGCAGTACAAGGAACTAAGGTATTTTGATTTTTCCTTAAATTGCGTATCGATTTCGAAGTTAGTCCGTCAATGTCTTTTTTGGGATTTATGGTATCTAGAATTTCTCTTTCTTTTTCCTTTAGGTTACTTGGTAGTGGAAGTTGCAGCATTATTCCTGTTATCGTTTCGTCTTCATTTAACCTTATTATATATTCTTTTAGTTGTTCTACCGTAATATTATCAAAGTGTTTACTAATAAATTTAATTTTCGTCTTTGAAGTAATAATTTTTTCTTTTCTTTTGGAATATGTTTTTGCACCAAAGTCTTCTCCGATGGAAATATCAACTACGGTAGGTAATTGTTGTTTTGCTTTTAAATACTTATTTAATTCCTCATATAAAATTTCACTTACTAGACTTCCATCTATTTTTTTATTCATTTTCTTATCCTTACATCTTGGGTTGATTCTTTTGATACTTCTATTAGCTTTTTACTGTATTCTTTCATAATAGAATCAAATTCTAAGCCTCCATAGTAAAAATCTATTTCTATATGACTGTTTTCCTTTTTTGTTTCTGGGGATATACTTATAGCATCCATTCCATTTCTACTGATGGGTGGCATACTTTTTATTTTAAAATATTTCGTTACTCCCATGGTTTCATCTTTAGCAAACCTATCTACTAAATCGTTTGTAAACTGTCTTGTAAATACATCACTGTGGACACTTGGAATACCTAAGTTTAAGTGCTCTTCCCAATTATTATTTAACATAATATCTACGGTACACATTTGTTCAAGTTCACCCTCTATTTTTGTAGCACGAAATATCATTTTTCCTGTTATATTCTCGTCGGATAAAAATTTCTCTAAATACTCAATCATTACTCTAGAGTTATCGATGGCCAATTCTTGTGCTTCTTGTTTTTTCATACTTCTTTCCTCTTTACTTTCTTTTCTTATTTTATTAATATTGCTTGTTTTTCTTCTTTTTTAGAAAATGCTAGAAAGGTTAGACCTTCATAAACTAAAAGGACATTTTTCATATGAATACTTTCTAATCTTCTATTTGTGGCAGTTAGTGAATTCCCATAGTCTTCTACAGTTGTTATTCCTTTACTGTTTAGATAATCTACTTCCTCTTCTAGTTTTTTATCTCCTATGGATGATGCTGTTTCCTGTAGGCTCTTTTGTCCAAAGAAGTGGTTTAAATCTAATTCTTCTTTTGTCCTATTTCTTTCATTTTGACACATTTCATAGTAAGAAGCAAATGGTTCTATTAACTCATTATTTATAAACAGAGTAATTATTCTTCTGCTTTCTATACCAAATGAAGTCATTTGTGTTATTAACTCACCATTTATTAGATTTTCCTCTACTTTTGTAAAAGGAGTTTTTACATATTGTAATACTGTATCTTTATCTTCTTTTGTCATTTTAAATTGTTTCTTTCCTTGCTTTATATTATACCAAAAAAAAGAGGATTTTTCCTCTTAATTTTTAATTATATAATTATTGTTTTCGTAGTCGATAGTTATGGTATCATTTGGTTTAATTTCACCAGCTATTATCTTTTTAGAAAGCATTGTCTCTATTGTTCTTGATACTAGTCGTTTTAGAGGTCTTGCTCCATAGTTGATATCATATCCATCATTTATTAGTTGAGTTCTTGCTTTATCAGTTAAATTGATTTTTAAATCGACATCTTTTAATCTGTTTTCAATTTCAGCTATAATTTTGTCTAAGATATGACCAATCGCATCTTTTGTTAATGGATTGAAGACAATAATCTCATCGATACGATTAATAAATTCTGGTCTAAAATGTTCTCTTACTTCTTTCATTACTAAATCTGTATTACCATCTAAGATGTGTTCACTGCCTAAGTTAGAGGTCATGATGATAATCGTATTTTTAAAGTCCACTGTTCGACCATTAGAATCTGTTACTCGTCCATCATCTAGAATTTGTAGTAATAAGTTTAATACTTCTGGATGGGCTTTTTCTACTTCATCGAATAGAACTATACTATACGGATTACGTCTTACAGCTTCCGTTAATTGTCCTCCTTCTTCATAACCTACATATCCTGGAGGAGATCCGATTAGTCTAGAGACTGAGAATTTTTCCATATACTCACTCATATCTATTCTTACCATATGACGTTCATCGTCAAATAGTTCATAAGCAAGCGTTCTAGCAACTTCTGTTTTTCCTACTCCAGTTGGTCCTAAAAATAAGAAGGAAGCAATTGGTCTATTGGGATCTTTAATACCACTTCTTGATTTGATAACAGCATCACTTACTAACTCTAAAGCTTCGTCTTGCCCCATGACACGTTTTTTCATGTTATCTTCTAAAGATAATAGTTTTTCTTTTTCGCTGCTTACTAATTTTGCTACTGGAATATTAGTCCACTTCGCAATAATTTTTGCAATATCGTTTTCAGTTACAGTATCACTTAGAATCTTGTTCTTTTCCGTATTATTTAACTCTTCTAATTCTTTTTCCAGTTTTGGAATTGTACCATGTCTTAAGATTGCGGCTTGCTCTAGGTCATATTTATTTTCAGCTTGATCAAGTTTAAATCTTGCCTCTTCTATTTCTTTTTTCTTTTTCTTGATATTTTCATTTAAATTCTTTTCTTTGTTCCAAGCTTCTGTTAATTCTTGTTCTTTTTGTTTCATCGTTATTAGATTTTTATCAATATCTTCTCTACGTTTTTTAGAAATCTCATCCTTTTCTTTTTTGATAGCTTGACGTTCAATTTCTAATCTCATGATTCTATGAGTTAAATTATCTAGTTCAAATGGAACAGAATCCATTTGTACTCGGATGGTTGCGCAAGCTTCGTCTACTAAGTCTATTGCTTTATCTGGTAGGTATCTATCTGTAATATATCTATTCGATAATGTTGCAGCAGCAATCAGCGCTTTATCTTGAATCGTTACACCATGATGAATTTCAAAGCGTTCTTTTAATCCTCGAAGAATGGTAATGGTATCTTCGACATTCGGCTCTTCTACTTTGATTTTTTGGAAACGTCTTTCTAAGGCTCCATCTTTTTCAATATATTGTCTATATTCATTTAGTGTTGTTGCTCCTATGACATGGATTTCTCCTCTAGCAAGCATTGGTTTTAAGATGTTTGATGTATCCATTGCTCCCTCAGTTCTACCAGTACCTACTATCATATGAATTTCATCAATAAACATGATGATGTCGCCTTCACTTTTTTTAATTTCATTTAAGACATTTTTTAGTCTTTCTTCAAATTCACCACGATATTTAGCACCGGCTACTAAAGAAGCCATATCTAGTTCCCAGACAGTTTTATCTTTTAGACTAGAAGGTACATCACCTTTAATAATTCTCAAAGCTAGCCCTTCAACAATAGCAGTTTTTCCTACACCAGGTTCACCAATTAGAACTGGATTATTTTTTGTTTTTCTTGATAATACTCTGGTGATACTACGAATTTCTTCATCACGACCAATGACAGGGTCAATTTTTCCTGCCTTTGCATCGGCAGTAATATCTCGTCCATACTTTTCAAGAACATTTTCTTCTTGTTGTTCATTATAATTATTATACATATTATCACCCCTTCATTGTCCATTATACTCTATTTTTAGCACTTGTCAAGCAAGAGTGCTAATTTTCTTATAAAAGAAAACATCCTTTTTTGAATGTTTTATTATTAATTTCTTTTTGCTGAATTACTACCTATATATTTTTGATATGTTTTTCCGATTTTTTGCTCTTGATCTTTTAATGTTCTATATGTAGAAGCATATATTTCTTGTTTTTGTTGTTCTAGACTTGCTATTTCATTAGCTAATAAACTACTAGTAATTCTTATTTGTTCATCCAATTTAGCTGTCTTCTCTTCTGCCTTTTTGTATTTTTTTTGCTTCTTCTTCTCATAATCTCTTACACCTTTTTCTATAATATCTATGGTATCTCCTGTAAGTACAACTCCATCCTTATTTTCTATAGTAACATCTCCTAGGTGTAGACTTCTATAAAAAGTCAATGCTGAGTTTTTTAAACCAAAACTCACTGGTATATCATAATTTCCTATATTTGCCTCTATTTGTGAATTTGTCGCGATAACTTTCGGTGTATGTACAAATTGATATAGTATTGTCCCTTGCACATTCTCTAATCTTAATTTATCTCCCTTATAAATAAAACCATTGTAGACTGTAATTTTTGCATTGTTAATTTCTAATAAACGGGAGTCAATATCCAAATTATGAAATTGCATGTCATTATCATTCGTATGAATAGAAGTATAATATGCTCCTTGTATCTCGATAGAACCCCTTGTACTACTACCATAACATGAGTAGTTTATTGATGCTGCTTTGTTAATTTTTGAAACAAATACATAATCAGTACCATCTACTATTCTCAACGTCACATTTTCACTATCTCTTATATAAAGATTTTTGAAGCTTCTTTTCGATAAAGTAATAGTAATATCAGTATTTGGTCCTGCAGAGTATGTTCCAAAATTGCCAGATTTATAAAAATGAATAGATTTAATATTATCCTTTATCCTGTCGCTATGCCGTTTTGTAAATATTTTATGTCTTAAAAGGCCATAGGTTAATGGTGTTATTGTATGTATTCTATCATCATCAGTTGTCTTATAATATATTCTAGCTCCCTCTAAATATTTTCTTATTGCTCTTGTAATAGACATATTAACATCCTCCAGAAAGTGTTATATATAATGATTTATGTGGGTTAGTATACTGCGAAATAATTAAAATGTCAATTGGGTACTATTTTTAGTAATAAAAACGTATATGCAAGTTATATTTTATAAATTTTTAAGATGCATTTAGTTATTAAACTAACTAGATGTGCTATTTTTTTATAAAAAAAATACCCTGTTTAGAGTATTTTCTATCTTATTATTTTTCTTTTGAACTAGTTTTATATTTACTTGCGAAATTTAATCTAGCTTGATTCAATTTTGCTATTTTTTGATTATACACTTCTACCACTCTTTCAGAGAAGTCTTCCTCAAAGGCTTTCTCATCTACTACTTGTGTTGTTAAAAATTGAAGGATATTTGTGAAAAAGTTTTCTGCTGTATAGCTATTTGTAGCAGCACCATTTATTAAGACATTTGTCATCCCAAACATTTCAGGATACATAAGACCAGTTACTTCCCATAATTGATAACCAGCCTCTGTACCACTTTCATCATAACTTGGCCATAATATTTCACTTGTTAAAGTTTTTAACTCATCAAAATATTTATATCCATTATCATAGTTACCCATTTTTTCATTTATAGTTACTATGTTTTTATATATTTCTTCTTCTGTTAACTCTGAATTTGCTCCTAAAAATACCTTTTTTACATCTAAATCTTTGTTTTCTAATTTACTCATTTTTACTTTCTCCTTTTATTAATAGAATCGTAGCATAATATATTCCGCACGTCAATTTTCATAACTTTCATTTTTATCTACTTTTTCCTTGGTTTTATTTTTTAATATAATCAAGAATAAGACAATTCCAATACCAAGTAGTATATGTCCTATTCCACTGATTCCGCTAATTATTTTATCATATGTTATATTAGTGCTTTTTGTAATATCAAAAACACCTCTTATCCATAACATAATTCCTGTTAGTATTAATCCCATATTATAGATTATATAAAATGTACTAAACTTTTTGTTTTTGGTAATTTGAAATTCTTTTTCTAGGGCTAATACGATTAAAAAGAAAAGCATTCCTAACACAAAGAAATGTGAATGTGTTAGACTCCAAGTTGTTGGTTCTGTTAACTCTAGGAATTTACTTCCTTCTCTATATATTACTCCACATAGCATCGCTATTACTGCATAGATTAATGCTGTGTTTACTATTTTTTTCATACTTCTACTCCTTTATTTTTCTTTTCTTGGGGCAAATAATTTGATAATTTCAGATACTATTAATGGTACAAAAGATAAACCTATTGCAATTAACCATTGTGTGCTATTTAGTGTTACAATTGAGAAAAATTTACTTAATGATGGAACAAAGATTATTACCATTAGTATTAAAACTGATGCTAGCATTGCTAAAAATAGCATCTTATTTTTTGGTTGTTCTTTAGAAAAGAAAGATATGGTATTCGAATGTTGATTCATAGCATGTACAATTTGTGATAAACACAATGTAATAAACGTCATTGTTACAGCAGTTTCATAATTTTGTTTTAATCCTACAAAATATGCAGTAAAAGATAATAGTGTTAATAATGCTCCATAATAAGCAATGTTAAAAATCATCCCTTTTTCAAATAATGTTCCTTTTTTTGTTGGTGGATGTTTCATTGTATTTTTATTCGCAGGATCTACTCCTAGAGCTAATGCTGGCAATGTATCTGTGATTAAGTTTACAAATAAAATATGTACAGCAAGAATTGGTGTTTGTAAATTAAAGACCATGGCTAATAGTATTGTTAATACCTCCGCAATATTTCCTGTTAATAAAAATTGAATTACTTTTTGTATGTTTCTATAAATTCTTCTTCCTTCTTTAATCGCTACTTCAATGGTTGAAAAATTATCATCTAACAATAACATATCAGCAGCATCTTTCGCAACATCGGTTCCATTTTTGCCCATGGCGATTCCAATATCGGCAGTATTTAATGCTGGAGCATCATTTACTCCATCTCCAGTCATTCCTACAATTTCATGTTGTTCTTGTAAAGCATTTACTATGTCTAATTTATCCTTTGGACTAACTCTCGAGAACACACTAATCTTTGGTAATCTTTTTAGTAGCTCTTCTCTTGTCATTTCATGGAATTCTTCTACATTGACGGCTAGATCAGAATCACTGTAGATACCAAGTTGTTTCGCAATCGCAACAGCTGTTTTCTTATGGTCTCCCGTAATCATTATTACTCTTACGCCAGCTTCATGACAACTTTTGATAGATGCCATTACTTCCTTTCTTGGCGGATCAATCATCCCTGTGATTCCTAAAAAAATCAAATCACTTTCTACTTCTTTTTCTGATAGCTTTGTTGTTTTGTAAGCAAATCCTAAACTTCTAAGGGCATGGTCTGCAAGATAATCACATTTCTCTGTGATTGTTTTTTTATCTTCTTCTGTTAATTTTTTCTTTTTACCATCAACTAATGCATAATTACATTTTTTTATTAATTCTTCAGGAGCTCCCTTAATATAGGCTGTTTTTTTATTTTTTTCATCTTTACATATTACAGTCATTAATTTTCTATCAGAATCAAATGGCTTTTCATATTCTTTTGTATTTTCTTTTATCATCTTTTCAATATTATATTTATTCTTCTTGGCAAATTGTAATAATGCACCTTCTGTTGGATCTCCTTGTATTTCTCCTTTTATAATACTTGCATTATTACAAAGTACTCCGCAATAAATTAATAAATCTGTTATTTTATTCTCTTTATTTTCTAATAAATTATCTGCTGTATAGAATTCTGTTACAGTCATTTTATTTTCGGTTAATGTTCCTGTTTTATCTGTACATATTACAGTTGCACTACCTAGGGTTTCTACCGCTGGTAATTGTTTTACAAGTGCTCTTTTTTCAGCCATACGTTGTACACCAATTGCCATTACTACTGTTACTGTTGCAGGTAGTCCTTCTGGTATTACTGAAATTGCTAAAGATATGGCAATCATTAATATATCAATTAGGTTTTGACCGTGAATTAGCCCAATCATAAATATTAAAATACTAATAATAATTCCTAAGATACTTAATACTTTACCTATTTTATTTAGCTTTTGTTTTAATGGAGTTTCTAGATTATCCTCTTCATCTAACAATTTAGCAATCGTTCCAATTTCTGTATCCATTCCAATATTAGTAACTACACCGACACCAGTACCATTATTAATAATCGTAGAAGAAAATCCCATATTTCGTCTTTCTCCCAATGGTTCTTCTTTTTCACTTATATAGTTTTTGTCTTTTTCTACCGGAACACTTTCTCCTGTTAATGCCGATTCATCTACTAATATATCATGTTCTTCTAGCCATCTTATATCAGCTGGTATAATGTTTCCCGCTTCTAAATAAACAATATCTCCTGGAACTAAATCCTTGGCCAATACTTTTTCTTTTTTTCCATTTCTTAGTACTAAAGAATGGGGAGCATTCATGTTCTTTAATGCTTCTAAGGCATCACTTGCTTTCTTCTCTTGAATTACACTAATTAAAACATTAATGCCAATGATAAATAGGATTACTGCCCCTTCTAAAGTTTCTCCAAGAACAAACGATAAAATTGATGCAATTAATAGTATGATAATCATTTTATCTGTTAATTGTTCTAAAATCATTTTAAAAATTGTTTTTTTAGGCTTTTGCTTTAACTCATTTGTCCCATATTTTTCTTGTCTTTTTTTTATTTCTTCTATCGTTAATCCAGTGTTAGAATCAACTTCTAATTCTTGTAGTATTTCATTTATCTCTTTTTTATATAAATTCTTCATAAAAATCCCTTTCTATTGTTTAAAATGATTATTTATTCTATCTAATATTCTTTTCTTTTTGACAGATTTTTGTAATTCATTATTTGTTGCAAATACAATTAAGATAATTCCAACAACTAAAATATATAGCCACCATGGTAGACTTGTCCAAAATTCTAGTGTCAACAAGAATATATTTATTATAATAAATATAATACTTAAGTAAAATAATGATGATATTTTTTTATTATAGGCAAAGATAATTGCTAATAAAAGAAAAGTTACAAAAATAATACCATCTAGTTGACTTTTATATAAAAGTAACGCTATTGCAAATAAGAAACTAGTGCCTAAACATTCTAAAACAGTTGATGACTCTTTATCTTTTTCTTTCATTATAGTTTGTGTAATTAAGAATAATGTAAGTAAATAACCAAAAATTACTATTACTGTTGGCACATTAAAATTAGAAAATATTGTTTCATAGAGCCATAAAGATGTTAAATATAAACATGTTTTTATGATATTTTTATATTTTTTATTTTGATTGATATTAGCTAATGACCATATTAATAATATAGCAATTGTATAATATGTATTTATTGGATACATTAGATGATTTAATAAAATATAAGCTAAAGCAAGAAAGTCTGTTACCAATCTTTTATCTGATAAATAAGAATCTTTTACCCAAATTATAATTGTTATTAAAATAAGAATTGGATTTAAGATTATGTCATAAAAGACTATTTTTTCAGTAAATAATAGTAATGTTAAAAATACATAGGAAGTATTTTCTAATGTTTTGTTATGTTCTACTTTATTATTAAAAAATAAAGTTAAGAAAATAGTAAATATTATCAGTAAGAAATTTATTCCTTTATCTAAGAGTGTTACTGATACTAGAGCTAATATATAGATAGATAAATAACTTGTAAATTCTATTAATTTCTTTTTAGTAATTATTTTTATTGTGATTATGAATAATGAAGTTATAGTAAATGATAAATATTTTGGTATTTCTAATGGTATTATATTTACTAGAGTTTCTAAAAATATAGAAAAGGCAAAATATGTCATTGACAAATAATAGTTTTTCTTTGAATTATGGTAATTTAAGGCTGCTGTAATCATTATTATTAGTGGTATTATGAAGTATTTACTTTGATTAAGTAAAACATTATCTATAGAAAATATAATTAAACATGGTATTAAGATAATATTGCTATTTAGTTCTATTATATCTTTTAACTTTTGATCGTGTAGTTTTTTCATTAAAAAGCATTTGACAATTTCTATGATTGTTAAAGATAAAACAAATTCTGTAAATCCTAATTTTAATGTATATGTTATGAAATAGAATAAAAAGGCTGTTAGCCATATACTTAAGGCTATATGTATCATCCATTTTTCTCTTAGATAGCGACAGATATTTATAAAAATTGTAATAGCTATTAGAGTTATTGCTAACCAAGGATAATCAGAAATTGTGTTTGCTACAAAAAGTGAAACAAAAGTTGTAATTAAAACTATCCAATCTAAAGATGTAGAATGTTTTATATCTAGCTCTAATCTTATATATAAAAGTGTTATTGTTACTAACATGATTATTTGTTGTATAAATAAAGATAAATCTAGTTTTAAAGTAAATGTTCCTATTAGTAAAACTGTATAGATGGAAATTAGTGCATGATGATAGTTTTCTTTTCTTCCATAGTAAATAGATATTATTAGTTGTAAGAATATAGTTATAAAATATGGAATAGTTAAATCTATGATTGGAATATTTTCACTAGGTTCTGTTATACCAATTATTATTAATAATGATGATAATAAAGTTAAAATAATAGTTAGTGTTATGTGTAAAATATTTTCTATTTGTTTAGATATTGTTGTTTTAAAATAGATATTTTTAATTAGTATAGCAATATTATAAATCGTAAATCCTAAAAAATATACTTGGTAATTTACATCTAGAAAGATTAAGAAGAATAATATTGATAATAGTTGAAATAAATAATTGGCATATGATATTTTTCTTTCTTTTTTAGATGAGAAAAAGTAAATTATACTAGTTATTATTGATACTATTGTTAAGTAAAGAAATAAATTTTTTCCCTTTTGTAGAGATTCTCCTAATAAACCAAGGGGAGCAATAGATATTAGAGAAATGGGAATATAAATCATAGAAATATAGAAGAAGGCTTTTGCTGTTTTGTTAATATTTAACTTATGTTCGGCAAAATAACTTAGTCCAAGAAAAACAAAAATTAGTAAAAAGACAGTGATGACTTTTATAATATTTGGCAAAACATTCCAAGTAGATGTTAAAAATAGAATAGCTGCTATTACAATAAAGATAGAGCCTGTGATTAAAATTACATTGTTTCGATCTTTTTCTATATCTTCTTTTTTTCGTGGTGTATTCATCATTCTTGGTTCTTGTGGTACTATCGCATTTCTTGGTTCTTCTATCTTTTCTTTTCTAGAATCGTTTTTTTCATTTAATGTTGCTGCCATATTATTAATATTTACATGGAGCATATCATTTTCTTTTTTTAATATTTCTAATGTTTTATTTTTATCTCTAATTATAAGTACTAATACAATAATAACTATAATCCATATACCATCCATAGATTACTCCTTATTTTTACTATTCTTTATGATTATTGTATCACAGAATTTATCTAAATCATAAATTTCTTTCCTTAAATAAATATCTTCTGCATTAGTAACCATTATCAGTTCTAGTTTTTTATCTTTAATATTTTTTCATACCTATTTCTTTTACTAAATCAATAATTTCATCATGAACAATACCATTACTAATAATAGCACCGTGGATTGTTCTATCATATTTATCTTCTTCACCAAAGAGATTAGTTACTGTACCTCCAGCTTCTTCAACAATAATTTTTAAAGCTGTAATATCACAGTTTTTACCTTCTCCTCCAGGAAAAAGCGCTAACGTAAAATTTCCTTCTGCTACTTCTACTCCAGCATGAACGATGCTACCTATGGTAACTACATATGATTTTTTCCCTATTTCTTTTTCTATATCATATAAATTATAAGTTGCGCTTGGCCACATATCAATTTGAACAATAGAAGATGAATCTTCTAAAAATGTTTTATTTACATGAATTGGTTGATTATTTTTATAAGCCCCTTGGCCAAGAGATGCTTCATATATAGTATCCGTAAACGGATCATAGGCAACACCTACCACTGGTCTACCTTCTTCTGTTAGAGCAAGCGAAAACATAGCGACAGGAATATGACGTTGATACATTGCTGTTCCATCAATTGGATCTGTTACCCAGGTATATTTACTGTGTCCTGATTTTTCTTCTTCTCCATCGATTGCATGGCCTTTAAAATTTTTCTTTACTTCATTAATTACCATTTTATTAATTTTTTTATCTACTTCTGTTACCATTGTCTTATTTTCTTTATAATGGTACTCTTTTACTTCATCAAAATACTTTAACATGATTTTACCAGCTTTTTTAGCAAGTTTTTCAGCAAATTTTAAATACATTTTTAATTCTTCGCTTGTCATATGCTACCTCTATTTTTATTATAGCATACATTCCTTTATTGTTTTATAGTTTTATGATATTCTATCTTTAGGTGATAGTATGATTAAAGTATGTTTTGTATGTTTAGGAAATATTTGTCGGAGCCCTATGGCAGAATTTATTTTTAAAGATATGATAGAAAAAGAAAATCTTAGTGATAAAATTTCTGTAGTGTCTAGAGGTACTAGTAATGAAGAAATTGGCAATCCTATTCACCCAGGAACTATTCAAGAATTAAAATCTCATCATATTTCTTATACTACCCATTATGCCACTCAGTTAAAAAGAGAAGATTATGATGATTTCGATTATTTTATTAGTGTTGATTCTTTCAATAGTAGATTCATGAGAAATATATTTATTCATGATTATCAATTAAAAATTCATCGATTACTTGATTTTACTCCTTTAAAAAAAGATATTGCTGATCCCTGGTATACTGGTGATTTTACTACTACTTATCAGGAAATAGAGTTGGGATGTCTTGCATTGTTAAAATATTTAATACAAAAATATTCATTTAAATAAAAATCCACTAGTTTAACTAGTGGTTTTTCTTTGAGGCCTATAAGGCCTATTGCTGGCAGCTCTCACATGAGAGCTTTTTTGATTTGCCAATCGCCTTTGTCACTCTAACAACCCTTAAAAGGGTCTTCATACTCCTTTACACTTCTTTTATCTTGTAACAGTAACATATCTTCTGTTTCTTGTTCCCTAATATATTTTCTTATTGTATTTTTATTTAATCCTACTGTACTTACATAATATCCTCTTGCCCAAAATGATCTCTGACCATACTTATATTTCAAATTTGCATGATTTTCAAAAATCATTAATGCACTTTTTCCTTTCAAGTATCCCATAAATTGTGATACACTTAACTTGGGTGGAATTCGCACTAGCATGTGAATATGATCTATACAGGCATGAGCTTCTAATATTTCTACCTCTTTATATTCACATAGCCGTCTTAAAATTATTCCAATGTCCCTACGCAATTTACCATATATTGCTTTTCTCCTAAATTTTGGGATAAACACAATATGGTATAAACAATTATATTTAGTATGGGACAATTGGCTCTCGTCTATATTTTTAGACTTCGTTTTTGATTTTAACATATAAATCTCCTCCTGTTTAAGTATTTGATTGGCAAATCATTTACATTATAACAGAAGGAGATTTATATGTTTTTTGGCGGGCAGAGCTCTTTACTATTCACACCTGCATAGCAGGTGGTTTTACTGTTTGACCATAACGGTCAAACATAATAAAAAAGGAAAGTTATGCTTTTTTACTTTCCTTTTTTTCTTTAGGTTTTATACTAAGTGGTTGTTTATTTTTTTGTTCAATTTTATTATTTACGTCTGTTTTTACTATACTATATAAAACGGAACAGATTGGAACACTTAGTAACATACCTAATACTCCCGCAATACTTGCTCCTACTGTTACGGCTACCATTACCCAGATACCTGGAAGTCCTACTGACTTTCCTACTACCTTTGGATAAATTAAGTTTCCTTCTAGTTGTTGTAGTATCAAGATAAAGATAATAAAGATAATTGCTTTTGTTGGATCTACCATTAGAATTAAGAAAGCTCCAATCACTGTACCTATAAAAGCTCCAAATACTGGTATTAATGCTGTAAATCCTACCACTACAGATATCGTTGAAGCATACGGTATTTGTAAAATAAACATTCCGATAAAGCAAAGAACTCCAATAATTAGGGCTTCTAAACATTGTCCGCTAATGAAATTACCAAAGGTTTTATTCGAAAGATCAGCAATTTCTCTGATTCTTTTTTCTTTCTTTTCTGGCAAATAAGCTTTCAAAACTTTTCTACTTTGTCTGGCCAAATCTTCTTTTTTCAGTAAAATATAAATAGCAAAAACAATTCCTAATACAAGAGATGTTATTGTCCCTACTACACTGCTAGCTACACCAAATGTAGTTTGTACTATTTCTTGTTTGTTATCTCCTACGTAACTTGTTACTTCTTCTTTTATTTTTTCTATATTCTTATTTAATACTTTGATGTCTTTATCATCAATTCCAATCTTATCTAGTATTTTGATACTTTCTTTTTTATAAGAATCAAAATTTTCTGTAAATATTGTTGCTGTATTTTGAAGTTGTGGTATTAAAAGACCTAATATAAAAGCTATTAATGCGATGATGATAATAAATGTTGTAATTAAAGAAGTAGGTCTTTTTATCTTTTTCCATACTTTACCGTTTTTTTCACTTAGCTTTTTAAACAATTTATTTTCTACCACATTTAATAAAACATTTAGGACAAAAGCTATCATTACTCCTATAATGAATGGCATAAATATTTTAATTATATAGGTTATAAAACTCCATAATGCCTCAATATTTACAAAGGCAAAAATGATAACAACTGTAAATATTATTAATTCTATGATGGTCTTTTTATTTTTCTCTAAATCTATCATACAATTCCTCCGTTTTAATTGGTTATCATTTTAACATAATTTCCTATTTTTTTCAAGCATTAGAAAAAGAGGATTGCTCCTCTATATAGTTATTTTCTCTTCTACTTCTATTGTCTTATTTAATAATTGCTTCAATGTATTTAGATCATACTCTGTACCTACGACTAGCCCATAATGAATTGGTATTACTTTTTTAGGTTTTAGTTTATTTGTAAATTCTGCTGCTTCTGTTGCATTCATTGTATATGTTCCTCCAATAGGAATGCATAGCACATCACAAGTTATGTTTTTATTTTCTTCTAGAGCATCTGTATCTCCCATTACATAATATATTGTATCTTCTATTTTTACTACATATCCTAACCATTTATTTTCTTTTGGATGAAAGGTTTTGGTTTTATTATAAGCCGGTACTGTTTTTATAAGAATACCGTGTAATGACAATTCTTCTTTTGGTTCTACTATATAGATATTATCTTCTGAAAATCCTAACGTTAATATTTCTTCCTTACTATCTTTTGGACCTATAATTTTTGTTGATTCTTTTTTTATTTTTAGAATATCTTCTGTTGAAAAATGATCCCAGTGTGTATGGGTAATCAATATTAAATCAGCATCATGATTTTCTTCTACTTTTAATGGATCAAAATAGATTGTTTTTTCTCCTGTTATTTTTATACTACTTTGACAGTTTACTGTTAACATACTTTCTCATCCCTTTCTCTTAATTAGTTCGTTCGTATACTTTATATTCTCTATAATTCATGTTTAATGGTTCTGTTACATATTGAAATAATCCTATGATATGTTCTTCTTTTGGTACTGTTAAACATTGAAAGAATCTGGTTTGAAATTCTTCTTCATATTCGTTATCTATTATATCATACCTATTTAGTCCTTGAATATCGCAGTAAAGACATCTTATCTTTTCTAGTGTCAAATAATAAATACTGGTACTGTCTTTTTGTCCTTCTTGCTTATGTGCCACATATTTGTCTAGTGAAGTGTTTACAACTGTACTTTGATATTTGATTTCCGTCCTGCTTTTCTGGTACGGAGTTGATTCTTGATTTTCTTTTGGAGAGAGATTCATTAATAAACACTTAAATTTTTCCTCTTCATATCCTTCCGTTAATAGCGCCAAATACATGTCTCTAAATTCTCGTGGTGGTAGTGTTACACAGTAATACTTTGTAGCATATTCTTCGTTTGAATATAGTTCTAAAATTTTTGTAGTGGGTAATTTAGAATATCCTTTTTCTCTATGATATTCTTTTCTGATTTCTTCTAATAAATTGTAATAAAAATAATTAAATAAGGGAGAATCTTTAGATGTTTTTTGTAATAAGTTATAAAACTCTGTAAACTTTGTAGAATGTGTAGTTCTTTTTTTCTTTGTTACTTTCTTATCATGGCACTGGATATCCTCTGCTATATTTTCTATGGTATTATATTTATTGAAAAGGATTTCTCCATTTGTAAAAATAGAGATTAGAGAACAATCTAAACTTTTATCTAGTGTTTCTACCTTTTGTAAAATATCATATATATTTCTTTCAAAATATTCTATTTTTTTATCTTCTATATATGTTAATCCTTTATAATTTTTATCGTTTTCTGTTATAATTAGTAAATCTATGTCTGAAAAGCGCGTTGCTGTATGATATGCGGAACTGCCATATAAAATTATTCCTAAAATATCTTTTCTTTCTCTATATCCCTTTTCCTTTAAAAACTTTTCTATTATCCTATTCATAAAATCCCCCTACACAAAAAGCAAGTGATTACTTGCTTATATCTTCTCTTCTTATCATCATTTTTCCTTTTACCATTTTTAAGTAAACTTCTTCTCCTACTTTTGGAGATATATAGTGGTTTCCAAAGGAATATAAACCTAATATTTTGTATGGAAAGTCTTCATCTTTTGTATTTTCTATAGCAAAATATGTTTCTGGAAATTCTCTTCCTTCTTCATCTATACCTGCCGATGCCTTTAGGAAAAATGTATTTTTTTCATTTTTACCTGGGAATTGTGTGACGAACTCCTCTGGTACATAGGATTTTGAAATTATTGTAGAATAACTTTTTAATTCATCCATTCCTGTTTCATTTAAATATAAAATTTTATCTTCTAATTGATTCAATTCTTCAATTTTAATCATTGGATCTTGTCTAAACTCTACTATGTTGTTTCTCATATTATCACGCCTTCCAAGAGTTTATTCTATCATAGAATTTAGATTTTTTAAAATTTTTCTTCATAATTCCATATTCCTAAATGACCCTTTACAGTTATGGGGTTCTCCAGTGGTTCTATCTTTTCTAATACCCAGGCATAGCGTCCCTTTTCGTAAATACCACATATATATTCTTCTTTATTTTCTTTTTTTATCTTATCAATCCACTCTTCTGTCATTTCCATACAATCTACTAGATTACATTTACAAATTATTTTTCCGAAGGATAATTCATCCTGTACAAGGCTCATCAATTCTTTATTCTCTTTCCACTCTTTTGGAACTCTTGTACTACTGGCATGAATATATATTTCTCCTCTATATGAAGTTTTCCAGCTTCTAGTTTCTATTTTCTTTTTCTTTTCTTTGATTAGGGTTGCGAAAGGTTCTGTTAAACTAATTACCTTCATAGTTACTCCTTATAGTCTTTTTGTTAACTCTTTTAATTTATGAATTTCCATCGTTGGTGTACAGTCTTCTGGCGCAATATTTTGTTCTCTATTATACCAACAAGTATCAATTTCTGCATTTATTCCTCCCTGTACTTCTGAATGTAGTGAATCACCGATTAATAGTATTTTATCTTTATCATGATAGTCTAAGTAATCTAATAATTCTTCAAAATATACAGGATTGGGTTTTGTTACGCATTCCTTAGTCATATCGGCAGAAAAAGTTTCATCAATAAACTGTATACAATTAATTTTTCTTAATTTTGATTCTATCGCCTGATTTGCTCCATTGGTTGCAACAACTAAACGATATCCTTTCTGATGCAGATATTCTAGTGTTTCAAAACATCCTTCCTCTGGTACTACTGTTTCTTTTAACCAATCAATGAATTTATGGTTAATCTCTAATGATTTTTCCATTGATAAATCAGGAGCAAAAAACTGTTTATAACGAAGGCTTTGAACAAATGGAACAAATCTTTCGTCTTCTTTATTATAAGGTATTTCTAGTTTTCCATGATAAAAATCTAGCCAAAATTTTTTATCAAATTTTTGCCATTCATTAAACATTTCATCACTATATGTGTATCCTAAAACTTCTGTCATTTTTTTAAATGCATAGCGCACATTTTCATTATTATTAATTAAGGTATCGTCTAAATCAAAAATTAACATTTCATACTTTTTCATATGTTTAAGTCCTTCTTTTTTTTGTTTTTCTTTTTTATTTTACTATCTATTTGGTTATTTTGGAAGAGGGGATTTTTTCTAAAAAAATGAAGAAATTAAATCTTTATTTTTTTAGCTGGAGTAGTAATAGAAAGATTAGGGTTATACTCACCGTTTCGTAATTGTTGATTTGTTTTTATTGTCTTTTCTAGTATTAGTAGTTTTGCTTCTTCAAAGCGTTCTTTTCTGCCGTCTGTAAAAGTATCCCATAAGGCACTGTCATTTTCATTAAAATCTAATACTGGCGGTATGATATTTCTTGATAATAACATTTTATTGAACAATGCTTTTGCTGTTCGTTTATTTCCTTTTCTAAAGATTTGTGACATCATAATACTGCCTAGCAATTCTACACATCCTTCTACAAATTCTAAATCATTGGCATGGTTATAAAAATAGTTATATTGTATCTTAAACCTAGTATATTGATCTTTGATATTTTCACAATATGTAGAATATATCATATCTCCATCTTTTAACCTTATAGAATTTATTTCTGTATACCCTACTGTTCCATTCCAACAATTATATTCTCTTTGTATCTCTTTTGCTTCTTCTAAAATATTATTTATTTTTTTATTATCAGTAAGAGAATGCAAAATTCCTTGCGTTAATCCTGTAATTGCACTTGTTTCTTCCGGATTAGAGAATAATTTTCTTATTACTTCTCTTGGGAGAGTTAATTCTTCAGTTAAAGATTTTTCTACTTCTTTTCTTGTTATACCTGTCTTTTTTTCTATTCTTACAAAATCTAATTGGCTAAATATCATTTGTCTAAGGTATTGTTCTAACGGTGTTGTTGCAGGCATCATAAATAATTGATGAATATTTCTTACTGTTAGTTTCTCATTTATTTCTTTTGCTCTTTGATTCAAAGGAGTTGGATTCAGTTGTAATGTTTTATCTTCTTTCATTTTGTCAAAATAGGTGATAACTTCTGGATTCAATGCTTTTTTTATTTCTTCTATATCATGTGGAAATTTATAATTATGAAATGGCCTTACTTTTACATTTATAGCTTTATTAATTTCTCTTGATTCTCTCCATGTAAAATTTCTAGATAGCACTTCCTGTGCTAATTTCTTTAGTTCTTCCTCTTCTTCTGGTGTTGGAGGAGTTTGTATATATCCATTTAACGCAACATAATATTCTCCTCTTTCTTGAATACGATGGATATGATTTAAAATTCCATCTAGATTGGCATAGACAATATAGTTTTCTAGTGTTATTTCTTGTGTAGGAAGTCCTAATGATTTTTGCTTTTCTCTTTGTTCTTGCCAGTGGGCAAGTATCTTTGTAAAAACACTGGGACCGAACCAATAACTTCGATTAAATAAAGAATGATATTTTCCTTGATATAAATCTCTATATAGCTGTTGTCCTCTTTCTCTTGATATTTTGTATTCCTGCCAAATAAAACTATCGTCATCACTATTCATATCTTTTGCTAAAGTCTTTAATAAAGAGATTTCTTCTAAAGATATAGCTAGGCTTTTTCCTGTTACTAATTCTGAATAATCAATTGGAAGTGTTTCTCTAATATAATTTAATATTTGATTTGAGTTTCTATAACTATTTTCCCATTTATGATTGATAGCATCTCTTAATATTTGAGAAAGATATGGATATTCATCATTCTTGCTTAGTAATCCATCTTTTAATATATCAGTTGTTTCTTGCTCTTTTAAAATTATTGGCTTTTTGTTTGAAGATGATAAAATGTAATAATTACCATTTTGCTTTTTTATTTGATACTCTTCTTTTTCTATCATTGTTAAAATATCTTTTATAAATTCTATTAACTGTTTTGTATCAAAGGAACACATAGTTCTTAATTTGCCAATTTCATCTTCTAAATTTTTCATTTGTTTTTCTATTAAGCTCTTTACCCATTTTCTATGGTTTTCACATTGTTCATGATGGCTTTTCTCAGCAATTTCTATTGGAAAAGTAAGTTCTTCATCACTCATTTGTAGAATTTTTCTATCTTCTTTTATTTCCATTTCTAGACGTTTAATTTCTAATAGTTGTTTTTTTAAATAATCTTCTGTTTCCATAAAATCCCCTTTTTTATGAGTTTTGTAGTTAGAGCTTATTATATCATTTATCATAGAACATCTCAATAAAAAAAATCACAAGTGGATTTTATTTAAAAATTCTTTTACTTGTGATTTTATATCTTCTTCTGTATTCATAGTAAAATCTATTCGTTCCAATGGTACTCTTTTCACATTTTCTTTCAGCCATAGATAATTATCAAACGTTGCTATGCTTGCGTTGTCTTTATTTACTGTCCTTTTTTCTAATCTTTCTTTTACTGTTTCTTCGCTACATTCTAACCTAATAATGTAATATGGATATCCTAAACTTTGATAGTATTTTAATTTATCCTCATAGTTATGGCACAAACAGCTATCACAAATACAACTATTTTTATTTAATAATAATCGTTTTAGACGATATTTTTGTAACTGGTCTTTTAAATTTGTTGTATCTTTATAATCATTTAGAAATGCTCTTACTTCATCATTGTTTAAAATAATGGAATTATCTTGTTTTGCTAGTTCTTTCGACACTGTAGTTTTTCCCATACCTGTATAGCCATCTAATAAAATGATATAAGGTTTTGCTTTTTTACCTTTATGAATTGGAAATTCTTTTACAAATTCTTTTAGCATTTTAGGATTTATTCTTTGCTTTGTAGGAGTATACTCTCCAGATTTTTGTATGATTTGATATGGCTCTTTTTTTCTTAATTCTTTTCTTTCTTCTTCTGTTAATTCTTGGATTTCTAAGGCAATATCTAAATGGAGAGTGCCATCTAGATGATCAATTTCATGAGAAATTACTGTTGCTGGAAAACCAACGAATTCTTCTATATGCTTTTCTTCAGCCGTATCAAAATATTCTACTTGTATCTTATAAGGTCTTTCTACTAGTCCGGTATAATTTCCACAACTTGCACAAGCTTCCCAGTACTTAGTTAATCCTTCTCTTTTTATAATTCTTGGATTAATTAATTTTTTTTCCTCATTATAATCATCTTCTAATCTATTTAAGTCTGTTTTCTTTAAATAAATTAATCTTAATGGTATTCCTACTTGAACTGAAGCCATTGCCATCATATTTAAGTCATCGTGTTTACAAAAATAATCAAGTTTTTCTATAGTAGACTTCCAATCATTAGACTTAAAATCTACTGGTTTTGATACTTGTCTAAGATAGTCTTCATCTTTTTCTATTGTTTTTCTTTCTAAATGCATATTGTCACCCTTTATATTTCTATTATTTTATGATTCTCACTTTCAATGAATTTTATTAAATCTCCATATTTTATAGAAATCGTTGCAGTATTTCTATTCGGATGTACTAAAACTTTCTTTCCTTTTAATTCTTTGTCTAATACTACTGTTACTTTATTTTCTGTATCATTCATAATAGCTAGTGGAGTTACAGATCCTGGTATTACTCCTAATACTTCTTCTAGAGTTTCGGGAGATGCAAAATGAAATCTGGTTACTTCTAGGATTTCTGATAGGTTCTTTAAATTAATTTGTTTGTCTTCTGGTAGTGTATATAAGAAATGTTCTTTCTTTTGGGTTTTTAAGAACAAGTTTTTGCAACCTACACCATCGATTTTTGGTACTTTTTCCTTTGCTTCTTCTACTGTATATACTGCTGGATGTTCTACTTTTTGATAATCTATATTTAAGTTATTTAGTTTTTCTTCTATTGTCATAATATGACCTCTTTTCTACTCTTTTACCATTACATATTTTCTTTATTTCTTATTTTCAGTTTAGCATCTTGGTTTTTTTATGTCAAATAAAGCAAGAAGAACTAGTTTATTCTTCCTGCTTTTCTTTTTTGTATTGATGGTTTTTGTCTTTGTTCAATATAGTCTAGATTGTAAAAGTTCTTTGCCCAAGATAGAGATTCTTTTGTCCTTTCGGTGATTCCTTCTAATTCATTTACTTTATGAGCTATTAAATCGGACATAGTATAAAGTTTATTTCTTCTTAGTATCCCTCTTTCTTCATCATCAAATGTCGTGATAGTAGATAGTAAAAATCTATCATTTAGTGTTTGTTGTTCTATTTCTGCAATTTTTTTATTTAAGAGTTGTAAGAACTGATGCTTTGTTTTGGTAGTTGTCGCCACTCTTTGAATTTCTTTTAGCTCTCTTAATGAGAACATTTCTAATGCTTCTTGTGACATAATATCGCCTCTTTGAGTGGTTATTATATCATAACTTATTTTATTTTTAAATATCTGACTCTGCTGTATATAAATTTTGATATGGTATACAGTTTTCTAAGAGTTCTTTATGTTTGCCACTACCTACTAATTTTCCTTTTTCAATTACATGAATTGTGTCTGCATCAACAATCGTTGATAGTCTATGAGCAACAATAATTACTGTGTGATCTTTTACTAAGTCATCAATTGTTTTCTTAATATATTCTTGTGACTCATTATCAAGTGCGGATGTTGCTTCGTCAAACAAAATTATTTTTGTATTTAAAAGAAGTGTTCTAGCAATCGCAATACGTTGTTTTTGACCTCCGGATAAGTTTACTCCGCCTTCACCGATAATTGTATCATAACCATTAGGTAAGCTCATAATATAGTCATCAATATATGCTCTTTTGCAGCATTCTCTTACTTCTTCTAAAGTTACGTCTTCACGTACTAACTTAAAGTTTTCTAATATTGTTAAGTTGAATAAAAATGGGCTTTGTCTGATGATTGATAAATTACTTCTTAAAGACTCTTCACTTAAGTCTTTGATATCAATGTCATCAATCATTATCTTTCCTTTGCTAGCATCAAAATATCTTAATAATAAATTGAATATTGTGCTTTTTCCATTTCCACTACGTCCAACAATTGCGATTTTTTTATTTGGTTCAATCGTTAAGTCTAATCCTTTTAATGTATATTGTTCTTTTTCTGTGTATCTAAATTTTACATTTTCAAATTTAATTATTCCTTTTGTATTTTCTAATTCTTTCTCTCCATATTTTTCATCTTGATATAGCTCATTATTTAAAATTTCACCTATTCTCTTTAAAGAAACCGTTACTTTATTAAAACTTACTCCAAAATCACTAATACTTTCTACTACTTCATCTATTCTCCAGATGTAGGACTCTATCATTAAAAATATACTTAAACTAATTACTCCATCTAGATAAAATTTACCCGTTGTGAAAAGTATTAGAAATTGAATGATAAAATAAGCTAAGTTATTAAAAGCATAATACCATCTTTCATATTTTCTAACTTGTGCAGTATGACCAAATAATTTGTCAATTACTTTGGAAATGTTTTTTTCTATAATTTTAGAAATACCTAAAGATTTAATTTCTCTAATTCCAGTCATATTTTCTGTTGCGACTTTTACATAGGCATCACTTTCTTTTTTTATTTTCTCCTGGCTCTTTTTAATTCTTGGAAAAAATTTGGTAGAGATAAATCCCATGATAAAAGCTAGCAACATAATTTCTGCAAATAGAATCCATGATATTTGAATAGCAATGACAATGACTACGATTACAACAATGGCTTTACAGATTAGTCTTACCATTTTAGATAATAGTTCCATTACTCTATCTGGATCTGTATATAATCTATTAATAAACTCTCCAACCCCGATATCTTCAAATGCTATGGCTGGTAATTTATCCATTTTTCTATATAAGTCTTTGCTTACACTTTTTGTAAATTTTATTTCAAAGTATGTATATAGATAATCTCTTGGTATTTGTAAGAAAGTATATAGTAGTATGTAAATACCTTCATAGATTGTTAGATAAAGAGCAAATAAATTGAAGTCTTTTGCTGTTAATGCTTCTACTGCTACTCCCCAGAAATATACGGCAACTAGTGCTGGCAGATAAGATAGGGCTACTAATAATACATATAGAAATAATTTAAATTTATCATCTTTAATATAGTTCCAGAATATTTTAAAATGTTTTAATTTTTTCATCATTTACTCCTTTCTTTTTCACAAAAAAACTACTTTGCAGTAGTTTTCTTTAATACCGACTAATTATCTAATATTAAAGTTGTGGAAAAAACATGTTTCCCACTGTACTGCAGAATATTTTTCTTGTGCGTTGTACTTTGTAAATAAATATTTCATGTTTTTCCACTCCTTTCTTTGTTTGACTGGCTTCATAATAACATTCTTTTTTTTTATTGTCAATTGAAATTCTAAATAAAACTTTTTATTTCTTTACTGTTACTACTGTTTCTTGATATTGATTTGAGGTTTGTTTTTGATGATATATTTCTTGACATTTCTTTTTGAATTCCATTTTATCATAATTTGTATAGTAATTTACTAATTGTGTAGCAGTTGAAATTAACTCTTTTGCTTGTTCTGTTCTTAATCTAGTTTTATCTAGTTTTGCAGATTCTTTATGAAATCTTACTCTATCTAAGGCATCAGCGTCTTTTAGGCAGTTTGCTATTAACTTGGTTCTTTTTTTTGCTTCTTCTGGTATATGGTAAGACTGACAAAGTTTGTCAAATGTTTGCTCATCATCTTCATGTTCGTGATATTCTACTGCTACTTGCATCATATGAATTTGATCTTTCGAATATCCTTGCTTTTCTAGATATAATTCCATTTTTTCAGCGCTTCTTTTTCCATGACTGCTATCTAATGTATCATTTTCTCTTCCACAATCATGATATTTTGCACATTGCATAAGCATGTTCATCGCTTCATAATCTATGGCATCATTTTCTTTCTTTAAGACACTTGGTCCTATTGCTTGTGATAATAGCATAACTCTTTCAATGTGTCCTATATTATGATTTTTTGCATCCCCTGGATATAATTCTTGTAAATCATGTGTTGCTTCCAATAAATCACTTGATATTGTATTTAATATTATCTTATGTTCATTTTCATCTGTTTTATTTTCTTCTATAGACTGAATAATACTTTCTAACTTTGGTCTATTATCATGACCTAAGTTATTATCCACTACTTGCATTAATCTATTTTCATACTCTTCTATTGACAAGTCAATTTCATTGCTTCTAGAGGTTGCTTCATAAGCAAGATTAAATTTTCTTTGCTCTCTATCTAAAATATCCATTAGTTGTTTACTAGATTGGTAATAAGATGTTATATCCCCTGTTACAAAATATTTACTTTGAATTTCTGATATACTCTGTTCTATTATGCCTGATATTTTTGATGTTGGAAAGTATTCTTCTATCCATGCTGGATTCGTTATACGAAGGCCACTTCTATTATTTTCATGAGATAGTAAGATTTGTTCTAATAAAGTTAATTTGGCTTCTATATCAGGTGTTTCTTTCCATAGAGATATCTTGTTATCTATTTTCTCTTGTTCATGAGAGATGATTTTTACTTTATCTAAATAAACAATGGGAATATTCATCTCTTCAGAGCATTTTATTGCTTTTGCTTTTATTTCATCATTCATGTCGCTAGCAATAATTACATAACTTGGTTGGATATTAGAACATTCTCTTGTCTTTTTCTCTGGTCTTAGCTCTACTCTTTCTAATGTTTGTTCATTGTGAGTATGTCTAGTGGTATCTATGATGTCCTGTGGTGTTAGAAATACCATAGTATGGCCTTCTTGAAGGTTGTATCCATCATTATAAGTATGTAAGTCATATGGCGAAGACTGACTAATTGCTTTTTTATCCCAACTATCGAAGCCAAGTAATACATCTTTTACTGCAGCCATTCCTAAATTATCATTGGCAATTAAGGAGCAACAGATTCCATGATTTGCTGTTCTTAGGCTTTTATTCCATGAATCAAAATAGTTATTATTTAATAGTTCCATTTCTCCATATGCTGCAGTACTATGAATTAGCATTTTAAAATCAAATCCCGGTTCATAAACTGGTACCTCTTTCGTTATAGCAACACCATTTTCTTCTATTGTGAAAGACATCATTTTGGGTCTACTTTCTACTAAGTTTCCATATTCATCTACTATTTTATCTGTTACTTTATATACACTTTCTGACATTTCTTCACTAAACATTTGTCTGATTGCTTGATCTATGTAAATATAATCATCAAAATCAATTACTTTTTTGTCTTGATATATTTCTTGTAGTTTTTGAAGTGAAGTAGTATTTAGTGCTTGCATAATTCCTAATATATAAGAAGTTTGGAAGTTATATTTCTCTATTTGAGATAAGGATTCTATACTTCCACTATACATAGAGACAATAGCTTTTGCCTCCTCTATGTTGATACTATAATATTTATTTAAGTAAGCATTTTGGGCATTTTTTAAGTTTTTATCCTCTAGGGCTTCTCTAAAATAGGTATCGCATAGTGCTTGACGTCTTTGTTCGTAGTCTTTTAAATCATCATTTGTTACTACATCAGGTAAAATATTTAGGGTGATATCTATCTCATCTTTCATTTCCCCAATCATAGTCATTTCTATTCCATTGTAGTAATTACTTTGATCTCTAAGTCCTATATAAGATAATGTTTTCCAATCTTCTTTTGTTAGTGTACTTAAATCTAATTTTCCTTCTAAACGAATTGTAGAAAACTTTGTTCTTTTTTTAGGATCTTTGTCGTAGTAAGAATTATCTGATGCAACTGTTAGTATTTTAGGTATCAAAGCTTCAATCGTCATCTCATTAGCATTTTTTGTTTCATTTAACGTTCGTAATATATGCTCAAAAATTAAAGATTCTGATTTTCTAAATCCATTATAAGCGACAGCAACAGAAGTTCCAAGGTAATGATATTTGCTTATTTTTTCTATTAAGTCAAATCCTAAATCTAGTATTTTATCATCTAATAATTCCATACATAAAGTTTTAGCTATATTAGGATTTTTTTGATATAAACGTTTTACATATTCATATTTATCATATTTGAAAGGACCTCTTTTTAATCCTGTTGGATTGTATTCTGGATGATATTCTTTTATTAATCTATAAAATAAGTTTTTATCAAATAATACTTCTGTTGCCATATCTGTTGATACTTGAGGGTCTGCTAAAAACTGTTCTAAGGTGATGGAAGATAACCCTTCTATTATTCTTTTATCTGTTATAATTGCAAGTTTTTCTTCTGGTGTAAGACTATTATTATAATCGCTTGTATCTGTAATTGAACCTATATTATTACTAAAAGTTGCTGGATTATAAATTGCTGTTGCAATTCTTTGGTCTTTAAATAAGATTTCTCGTTCTTCTTTGGTAAATGCTGTTGATATAAATATGGTAGTGATATTTATGTCATTTAATTTAGAAAATATCTTTTCATTAAACAACAACTTTTTTCGATCTTCAAATGGAAGATGTGATGTGATGATGATACTTGCTAAAGCATAAGAATCTATTTTTTCATATCTATTATTTCTAAACAGTAATTCCTCTATGTCTTCTCTGGGTAAATGATTACCTCGCAAAAGATATGCTATCTCTACTCTTTCATCTTGTAGAGCTTTTTCATAGTCTTCTAATGTAGTACAAGATGAAGCGATAATCTGAGTATAGTTCATCGATGGTAGTTGTGTTAATAAAGTAGGATTATTTAGTAATTCTCGGAGTTCTACTTGATCTAATTCTCCTATACTATTTATTGCTTCTTTTATTGTATATCCTGATAAATATAAAGAAACGTCTTCTTGCTGTAATAGCTGAAGTTTAAACTTTTGGGAAATTTTATTGGATTCTGTAATTGCTATTATGATGTCTTCTAGCACATTATGACTCATAATAGACTTTTCCTTTGAAGAGATTATTTTGTTTCTAGGATTTTGCATTTCTTTTAGAACTTCTTGTTCTAACAAATCTTCATCTGTCACGTTTCCAAAGATTGTTTTTATAAGTGGTATGGCACCATTACTATATACAGTATCCATAAAACTTGTGTTTTGTAATAACTGAGTAGCATAACCTGGATTCATTTCTGTTATTTTTTGAATCATACTCTGTAAAATTGCTGGACAAACAGGGGACCATCCATTAAACTCTATTTTATTTTCTTCTAGGAAACTAGAATTTATAAAAGATATTATTTCTTCCATGCTATTTTCTTCTAGAAAACTGATTACCTCTTGTAGTATTTTATTCCCCCATTTTTCTTGTTCTTGAAATAATGCATCTAACTTTTTTTGTTCTTCTTCGCTACGAGATTTTTTTATCAATATTTTATCTATTTCTTCATCTAAAGCTTTATATTCTTCTGTTTCTTCAAAAGCTTCTAGTTTGCTTTGTGTATTTGAAATTAATTCTTTTAATATTCTTGCAGCATCTTTTTCTTGCATATTTTTACCCCCTTATTTCTATAGAAAATAATATCAATGTTACTAGTAAAGCACCAATGATAGCTATAATTAGTAAAATAGATACTATATTTGAATAGCCTAGGGAAGATTTTTGATTTAATAGTATTGTTTTTAAATTTTTTAACTCTTCTACCAATTCTTGTTTTTGATAAAGAATTGGAACTTGTGTTAATATTTTTTGGCGATTTTCTTTTATAGTATTTTCTTTTAAGTGATATTTCTTTTCAAAACAGTTTTCTTCATACAATAATAGTTTTCTCGATACTAATATAGAAAGATTGGAAAGAATAAATTCCATTTTATTATTTAAAATCAGATTTCTAGATTCTGTATTATTTAATTGCCTTAAGGTAATCATAAATATTTCTTTATAGCCTATCGTCTTTGGTAAATAGAAGATATTATATTTTTTACTAATTCTTCTAGATTCTGTTTCTACTAAAATAGTATTCCAAAAAATTCCTCTTTTTTCAATATTTAATCCTAGAATATCTTGATAAGTGATTGTTTTTGTATCTTCGATATCGATTATCTTTGATAAGTAGGCATATAAAAACTCACTTTTGATTAACTCTTCTATTGGTACTTGTTTTAAATATATAATAGATGTTTGATTATCTAAGGTAAAATGGTTATAAAAATCATTTTCGTATTTGTTGATAGCACTAACATTTATTTTTGGTTTTGTTGTGAAATTTTGGTATTGGCGAATGATTGAAGATAAAGATAGTTTAAATTTGTTGATGTTTTTATCGTAAGTTATAAAATCTTTGTCATTGCAAGAAATAAAATCTTTGTCAAAATTCATTTCTAAAAGATTAGTATTGTTTAATAGTTGAAATTCATTTTTTATCATCGGTGTTATCTTGTTATAAAATTGATAAATTTCATTCATTACTCGCTCTTCTGTTATCTCTTTTATTTCCATCCTACTCACCTATTATCATTATAGCATAAAAAAAGAATAGATACACTCTACTCTTTAAAAGTTGATTTTACTATTACTCAAATTATTTTATATTACTAATTAATAATGATTAGGGTTAATCCAAAATCTTTTCTATTGAACATGTAAAATTAGTAAGACATTCTTGATAATTATTTTTTACCTTCATTTTGTATCCTCTCTTCTGTAAATTTAATTGTCTCTTTCAATAATGCTTCTAAGTCATTTATTGGTTTTTTATTATAATCTAGTTCATATAACCAGTCTAAATATTTTGTCTTTGGTGCATGGTCTGGTCTACCGTAAATTACTTTTTGGGTAGGTAGCCAGTAGCCAAATTCTACATTTGTAGTAAATCCTGCCATATCTGGTAAGCTTCTTGGTATCCAGAATGTGATTACGGTTGCTTCTGTTAAGGCCATTCTTTCCCACATGGCCTGATCTGTATAATCTTCTTTGGGATGCCAAGTAGAATATTCTGGTACATAAACTACACCATCAAAGTTTAATTTTTCTAAAATTTCACACGCTTTCTTTCTCCATGAAATTTGGTTTTCTCCTCTTGGTGTTGGTCCTGCTAAAAAGATGGATTTTTTTCCTGTGATTACTGGTTGGTCTGAATAATTTATTTGCATATTACTTACTCCTTTGACATTTTATTTCAAATACTATTTTTTCTTTCTCTGTATCTTGTCTTTTTAGACTTTTTTCTTGATAAGCTATCTTACCAATAATCGAAAAATATTTTTCAACATCTTCTTGATCAAAATATCTACGCAGTTCTTCTCCTCTGCGATATAAATTTTTATCTACCTCTTCTAAAAGAGAGGTTTCATTATTTAAGTTCTTAGTAGAATGTACTCTAGCTAATAAAATACCATTTTGTTTTAGGATACGTTTTATTTCTTTCATGATATGAATTGTTTCTTGGTCTGTAAAATAATGTAGGGAAAGGTCTGCTATGATTATGGCATAAGATTCATTTTCAAAAGGAAAATCTTCTATTAAGTTCATTTGTTTAGTTTTGATACCTGGAATATATTTTTTAGTATTACTTAGTGCCTCTTTTGAAATATCGCACGCAAGTACCTTATATCCTCTTTCTGTTAAATACAGGGAAGCACATCCTCCACCACAACCTAAGTCTATTATTTCTTCTTGTTTGTATTCTTTTAGAAGTGAAAGATAATTATCTAGCCATAAATCGTATATTGGTTTTCCCGTGGCCTTTTTATTTCTTTTATCCCATAATTTTTCTAGTTCTGCCATATTTATTCCTTTCTCTTAAAGTATCACAACTACTCTATTTTATTTTCTATTTCTTTTGAGCTATCTATATATTGATAATTTAAAGTGTTTTCTTTCGTTATTACCTTTCTTCCTAATTCTTTTTCTAGGCTATCTCTGGTAATTTTCGCTATATTCCCACCTCGTTTTGCCATTTCTTTATTTTCATTTAACCCTTGTGGTTTATATTCTTTTGTTAATTCTCTCGTTGCGATTTCTCCTAAATCCGTGAGAGCTATTTCAACATCTGTCATATTATCTCTTAGTGACTCTTTTCTTATTCCTTTGTACTCTTTATATTCTGACGATTTCATCCCAGACCAAGACTTATATATTTCATTGGTTAGTATTCCATATTCATAATCTTTAGTAATACCATTTTCTTTCCAAACATCAGTAAGTTTGTTCCTATTTAAAATTCCTTTTAATCTTGTCTCTATCCATTTATCAGGATAGCCTCTTTTGCGGTAATAATCAATTGCTCTTTTGATAGCGATTTCAGGATCAAAAACTTCATCAATCCTCTCACTCCCTAAATTTGCAAGCCACATTTTAAATGGTTCTGCTTTAGGACTTGGAATGGATTCGATTAATCTTAATATTCCCTTGGTATCTAGTGTATCAGTTTCTCGTAATTTTCCGTCTTGTGCTTTAAGTTTCAACTGTACACATTTTGTGGACAGTTCACTTTGTTCTTCTTCACTCATTCTTTTTTTTAGCATATTCCAATAGTTTCTTGGATTATTACTATCCGTTAGAGCAGCTACTACATCAACAACACTGAAGTAGTAGTCTTCTTTTTCTGTGTCCCAGATACTTCTTATTTCTTTTCCTTCAAACAGATTAGAGATTGTTTCAATTTTATTATTCATATATTTACCACCTTTCTATATGTATTATTAGAAAAAAGATGGTAATTTTCTTGAATATTTTAAATTTTTATTCCATTCTTTCTAGTGGACAGGTGGTACATCGAAATGCTCCGCCAAGTTTTGCGGTTTCTTCCATCTCTAATGGTATTGTTTTTATATTTCTTTTTTCTATTTCTTCTTTGATTCGTTTATGATTAGAATTTATTACTATCGTTTTTGGATTAATTACAAAAACATTGGTTCCTAGTTCAAATTGTTCTTGTTCTGTAAGTGTAATTTTATCAAATTTATCTAGTAATTTGTAAGAATCTTCTTCTAATCCTTCTTTATAGATGATGGCTATATTAGGATTAATTATTGTAAATACAACATCTAGGTGAAGAAATTTTTCTTTTAATTTTAATGGGATGATTGTATAACTATCATCTAGTATACTGTTTAAAAATTCAACTCCATCCATTGTTGTTCTTTCACTGATTCCAACATAGATTGTTTTGTTATCTACTAAAACGTCTCCACCTTCTAGATAGATATCATCTGGCACTTTAATTATATTTTCTTTGTCAATTGTATTTATAATATGGCGCCAACCTTTGATGGCAGCTTTTCTGTTTTCTTTTTTCATATTTGAAATAAAAAATTTATTTCCTATTACAAAAGCTAAATCTCTAGTAAACATTTGTCCTTTTGCACCTTCTACTTGGTCAGCTATTAAAATATCAATATTATTTTCTTTTAAAGTTTCCCAAAACTTCTTTTGTTCTTCTAACATGATTTCTTTTTTAGGAACATTTTCTTTTTCTTTATAATGTTTAATTGTCTCATTATTCATCGCTACTTTCGTAGGATCATAATAGTTTGCACTTGCAACAATGACTTTTTGTAATTTATCATATTCATTATTTACATTTACTTTCATTCTTCCTCCAACATTTAGATTTCTGTTAATAATTCAGGAAATTCTTGATAGCCACTTTCATTGTTCAAGTGTCCACCATTTGGTATAATATTTTGTTTTGTGGCGATTGTATCAGCAAAAGCTTTCTCTGCTTCATATTTTACATAAGGGTCATTATCTGTGTAATAGCAGACGATATCACTACAGTAGTTTTTTACCTCTTCTAGATTGTCTAGATACATACTTTTATTTACTGTATCATAGTCTTCATCGATTCCAAGATAGTTATTAAAACCACAGACAAAGACTAATTTTTTTACTTTTAATTTATTTTCTATTAAAAACTTACAAATAAATACTGGTGCAATGGAATGAGCAAATATCGTTGTGTTTTCTGTTAGTATTTTAGCATCGACATAAGTTTTTAATAATCTAGACCAATTTTCGTAAGTTTGGTACCCCCCCCCACTCGGAAAATCAGGCGTATATACTTCTAAATTTTTCTTTTCTAGTTCACTTCTTAAATATGGAATCCAGTTTGAGAATGGACTAGCAAAGCTTCCATGAATGATTAAGTAATTTTGTTTCATAAAACACCTCATTTTATATTATTAATTTAATGGTATTATTTCTAAATCGTTTGGAACTATTACATTTCCACTGAAATTTGCTTTTGCTTCCTTGGTATATTGTTCTTTTCTTTTGTCTTTTAAGTTTTCTTGTGTATGCCATAAAACTATATTTTTTATACCAAGATTTTCTGCTTTAATACAAGCTGACTTTACTGTATCGTGATTCTTTTCTCTTGGTTTAAATATACCATCTTCTGTTTCTAGACAAAACGCTTCATGTAATAAGTAATCTGCATTTTTTACATCATTATATAAATTCCCATCTAATGGTTCATCTCCTAGAAAAGCTAATACTTTACCATTGTTTAATCTAGTTTTAAATCCAAATTGTTTATCACTTTTACTGAAAATATCTAAGAATTCTATATTATAATTTAAAATTTTAACTTTTTCATGATTTTTTACAGTATGAATAAATATTCTTTTATCTAAAAATTGTTGTTGACTTTTACGCAAAAGTGTCTTGATTTGCGTTTTTAGAATTTCTGCTACCTCATCATGACAGTAAATATCTAAATTTCCAACATATGTTCCTTTTGCCATAGATAAATCTACATATCGGTAAATCCAAAGCATTCCTAATAAATGGTCTAAGTGTTTATGAGATATGAATACATTATGAATGTTATTGATATTGATATTTGCTAATTGTAATTGTTTTAATATTCGATTCCCTCCACCAGTATCTACCATTAAGTATTCTTGACTATTATTTTCTAATATGAAACAAGTATTAAAATTATTTATAACACTTGCGGTTCCTGTTCCTAATACGATTATTTTTTCCATGACTTTTTTTTCTCCTTTATTATTTTATAATTAACTTTTCTCAATTATATTATCTTTTAATTTTTCTATATTTTGTTTTAGTGATAAGAGATAAGGAATATTACTTGTTAATTCTACTCCATCTAGTTTTGTTATATTGCTATCTAATGGTAATATTTTTTGATCATATAGCTTTTGATTTAGTAGTTTGTCTAAATCATCTATTTTATCTACTACATAGTTTTCAAAATAATATAGAGTCCAAACATTTTTTCTTTTTGAATATTTTAGTTCAAAGATAGGTAATAATTCCTCTCCTATATGAACACTCTTTAAATTAAATGTTCTTTTATACTCATCTAATAAAGTTTTTATTCTTACGGATTTGGTGTTTTTCTTCTCTATTTCATATATTTTATGATATATCTTTTGATACTCTTCTATTAGTTCTCTATAAGTGATATTTTCTTTTGAAAATTTATAATTATCTATTGTAAATTTATGTTTTTGTTTATAAAAAGGATATAGTGTGTTCCAAGTATCTGGATTGGTATTATAAACTAGAATTCCTGATTTTTTATTTACTTTTATATTTGTATATAGATTCATGGCACTGTCTAGTCTAGTAGGTAGTATTTCTATGGGCACTTTTTCATCTAATATATTATTTGTGATAATCACTTTTATCACCTCTTTTATCATTAACTTTCATTTGTAATAAATTCTAAAATATCATTTTTTATGTCTTCTATATTATCATAGTAAATAATATTTTTTACTATTTTATTTCCTTTTACTAAACTAGAAATCTTACTACCTGTTTTAGCGATTACTAATACTGGGATATTTAGATTCGTTGCTTCTTGTAGTTCTAGACCTTGTCCTGTTGATATATTACTCATTTCGGCAATCATTAATTTTGTGTCTTGCAGTAAATTCATGGCTCTTTGATACTTTTCAAAATCATTTCCTTGAAATTTTATGGTGTCTAGAGGACTTGAAACTATGTATTTTTTTGTATCTATCCAACTTGTTATTGTTTGGTATATATCTGTCGAAGTATTTTCTGTTGATAAGATGGCTCCTGTAATTAATATTCTGTTTTTAGTTTTTAATTGATAGGCTTTTAATACTTCTACTGCTTTTTCTCTATGTAATTCTTTTATGATTTCTATATTACTATTTCCGAATTTTGTTAATTCTTCCATATTGGTTATTATTTCTGGACTATAATAATCATTACTGTCTTGTATCGTTGCGGCATAGACAATTTTTGATATACCTTCATATAATATTGCACCTAGACACATCATGCATGATTCGCAGGATGTATAAAGTGTTGCTCCTGCTAAATCACCATATAGATTTTTATTTTGAGAAGCATTCTCAATTGCTTCTAATTCTGCATGATTAAACATGCTTTTTGCTATTAAGGTGGTATCATCACTTCTTCCTATTATTTTCCCATTTTTTACAACAATTGCGCCAAATGGATAGGGTGCTTTTTTACTGATTTCTATAGCCATATCTATATATTCTTCATCTGTCATTTTTTACCTCCGTTATCAAGATAAGAAAAAAGTGTTTCTATTTCTTCTTCAAAAGTATCAATTAATAAATCTGGTTCTTTCTTTTTTACCATTTCTTTTAATTTATTATATGGAACAAAAAAGATTTCTGATATTTCTTCTTTTTGATAGACCATATCCGATATTTTTTCTTTGATTTTTAGAATGTATAAATCATCAAATTCATTATTTTTGTATGTTGGTGTATATTTGGCACTTCTTTTTATCGTTTTTATAAATTCTAAATTTTTTTCTTCTACTTCTAGATTTAATTCTTCTTTTAATTCTCTTTTTACACCATCAACCGAAGTATCTCCTGCTGATAAGTGCCCCCCCATTAAAAATACTTATTTTATTAGGGTTACTGTCTTTTGTTTTTGATCTTCTTTGTAATAAAATTTCATTTTTATCATTGATTATCCAAACATGTACTGCTTTGTGCCAATCTCCATCTTTATGTACTTCTTTTCTTAGCTTGGTTTTTCCAGTTTTCTTCCCATTTTCATCTAATATATCAAAATACTCTTCCACTATACATCCTCCTGATAATGTTAATTATTGATATTTTTTATACCAACTTCTGGTATCATTACATCCTTTGGTGTATCTATTATAAATTTAACTAATCTTGCTACTTCTTTTGTATCCAATCCATTTTCCATGTTTTTCTTAATATTCATCTTATTGAACATATCTGTCTTTAGCATTCCTGGCATAATGTCGGTTACTCTTATTCCATACTTTGCTACTTCATCTTGTAATGATTTTGAAAAACCAGTTACTCCCCATTTTGAAGCATTATATACAACTCGTTCTGCTTTATGATTGATTCCTGCTTGGGAATTTATATTTATAATAATTCCATCTTGGTTCTTTTTCATTATAGGAATTACTGCTTTCGTCATATAAATTGTTCCCAATAGATTCACATCTATTACAGCATTAATTCTCTCTGTATCATTTTCTTCTAGTTTTTCTTGAATCCATAGACCTGCATTATTAATTAAAATATCAATTTTACCAAATTCTTCTATGATTTCATTTGTGCATTTTTCTACTTGATTATAGTCGCTCACATCGCAGACCTTATAGTTACAGTTATTTTCTTCTGCTACTTTTTGTAATTTTTCTTCTGTTGTTGCAAGAGCGATTACATTATTTTCCTTTGATAAGCTTTCTGTTAAAGTTTTTCCTAGTCCATCACTTGCTCCTGTGATTACTATTACTTTTTTCATATTATTTCTCCTTTACTTTATACCAAATTTGAATGATACCCTCTTCTTCTTTTACTACTTTTTCTAATTGTAATTCTTTTTCTAGATATTTTCCTTCAAATAGATTTATTCCTTTTGTTAGAAGATAGGGATTATAATTAATAATAATTCTATTTGCTAGATTATTTTCTAAAAATAAAGTATTGATGTGGGCTCCTCCAGATACAAATATTTTATTTAGATGTTTTTCCTTACATACTTTTTTAAATTCTTCTATAGAATCTACATAAATTACATTTTTATAGTTTGATGTTTGTTTTGTCTTTGAAAAGATAATTACTGTAATATCCTTTAGAGCATTTATATAGTCTTCTCCCCAGAATATGACATTTTTAAATGTTGTGTTTCCGTAAACTAGACAATCCTGTTCTTTTAAAAAATCTAGCATGATTTGATAATTTCTATCAGATAAGAAGTCTTCACTACCTTCTTCGGTTGCGATTAGTCCATTGATGGATGCTGCCATTTCTATTGTTACTTCCATATTATTCTACCTCTTCTTTTAACACTTCTACATATTGATTTTTTCCTTCATAGACAATTACAGAATATAGATTTTGTTGATCTTTTAATTCCTTAATGATATAGCTTGCTATGTTTTCTACGGTTGCTTTTGTTTGAATCACATCATCAATATAAGTTTTATCTAGTTTCTTTATTACTTCATCAATTTTGGGATTTATTTCATGCAAATCTATATTTCCTACCATATTATTTACTAATTTATCTACGAAATTTATTTCAATTCGAAATGTATGTCCATGAATATGTTTTCCGTGCGCTGAATTTATTTCTCTAATAATACAAAGTCTTGCCATTTTATTTTCCTTTCTATTTATTTTCTTATCATTCCGCCATGACATTTTAAGGTGTATATTTTTTTACCTTCTTTTTCTATCGTTTCTTCTCCTTCGAAGTTTGTTAAATCTCCAGTTACTTCAAATGTATATTTATAACCTTGATTTTCAAATTCTTTCGGTCCTCTTACTGGAATAGTATCATCTTCTCCTACTTGCATTAAGGCTGGTCTTAAAGCATTGTCCATGGCTTCTTCACTTAAAGATTCGTCTAGTGTTCGTCCATAATAGATCATTCCCCAGATTGGAGTATCTTCTTGTTGGTATACCACTTCTTGTCCTTGAAAATCTGTTCCACCAAAATAGGTATCGTGATAAGAGTATTTATCATTTTTATATTCATAGTCGCTAGAACCTCTTCTTGTGGATTTTACTTTTTCTACAGTTCCGTTTGCATAAGTTTCTTTTTTTGCTTCTATTAAGAAGTTTTGTAAATCTATTAGTTCTTGTTCTTTTAATAATCTATCTAAATCATATACTCCCGATGGAGTTTTTGCTTTCATCATTCTGGCTATCTCTAGTACATTTTCTGCTAGTTCCTTAAATCCAATAACTCTACAATGTAAGTCATCTATTTTCCAATCATTGATTAATTCATCATACTCTAGAAAAGATTTTATATTTACTTGTTTACCAGTTTCTTCTAATACTCTTTTTGCAACAACTTTGGCAGTTTCACTTGGAACTTTTTTTGTTTTCCAATGTGTTTCAATTAAATCCAAAGATTCTTTTTCGCTTTTCTTTGCATACTCTACTACTTCATCGATAAACTTTTTTACATCAAATCTAAAGTTTCCACCTCGAAATACAGGGATGATATTTGATGCTTCTTCAAAACGTTTCATTTGTTCTTCTGTAAGTCCTGCGGTTCCTATTATGATGGGCTTTTTTACTTTTAAGGCAAAGTCTAAAACTTTATCAAAACTATCTTTATGAGAAAATTCTACAATAATATCAAAGTCTTCTTTTATCTTATCTAATTCATCATAATTATAATAATTTGTATTACTTCTAGATAATCCAGCAACGATTTCTACTGTATCACTATTTTTGGCGATTTCTATTGCCTCACGCCCTGTTCTTCCTGTAATTCCACTCCATAATATTTTTACTTTTTCCATATTTTCTCCTACCTTTTATTTATTTTTTCATTCTATTCTTTTTCAATTACAATCTCTATATTTTTACTATCGTCAGTTGCTTTTTCTAAAGAATAATTTTCATATAACTGATATTTTAAATTATATTTTTTTAATATTTCTTCGATTTGATTTAGTTTATAAATTTGAAATTCATGCGTATCCTGATATGTTTTTCCATCGATGATATATGTAATTTCTGTATTTTCTTTGAAAGTTGTATTATCAAATGTCCACTTCATAATTCTTTTACAATTGTCTATCGTTGTTTCTTTTTCTCCACTTTTTCTTCCATTATGTAGATCAATAATCAATATTCCTTTTTCATTTAGATATTTATACCAATGAAGTATCGCTTTTTCTAATTCTTGTTCATCAGTTAAATGATTAAAAACCGCGAACATAGAAATAATGGCATCATATTTTTTCTTGGGTTGAAAATCTAAAAGATTTCCTTGATATAGGGTTCCTTTTACTCTTGTTTTGGCAACTTCTAACATTCCTTCATTTAAATCTAGACCTTCTACTTGGTAATTTTTTTCTTCTAAGTAATGCATATGAAGTCCGGTACCACAGCCTACATCTAATATGGTTTTTCTCTTATTTATTAAATTTTCTAAAAAAGTTGATTCTTTATCGTAGTTTTTCTTTTTATAAAACAAATCATAATACTTTGCCATTTCTTGATATTCCATTTATTCCACCCTCTTTATATTTGTTTTATTAATTCACTCGTTCTCTCACTATACCCTTCTTTTTCATAAAACTTTTTCGCAATCTTATTATTTGTAAATACATTTAATAAGATTCCTTTACAACCTACCTCTTTAAAGTATTCTTCCATTTTTTGAAGCAATTGTTTTCCAACCTTATTATTTCTATATTCTTCTTTTACTATTAGCTCTGTTACTCTTCCTAGTTTAGGAGCCTTATAATCATAAGTAGAAATATCTTCATTATTGATAAGTCCGATAATTAACCCTACTACTTTTTTATCGATGGCTAGAAATATTTTACCTTGATAGGCATTTACTTCTTTTGTTATTTTTTCAAAATATTTTTCTTTATAGTCTTTGGTAATGGTACTATATCCTTCTTTATCTACAGATATCATGTATTCTTGTAATTCTTCTAGAAGTTCTTTTACTTCTTCTTGATAGTTTTCTTCATATTCTATAATTTTCATATTTATCCTCATACTAACTTATTTCGTATCTTCCTCTATCCATTGAAAATATTCTGGTAATCCTTCTTTTATCTCTTCGGCATATATTTCTGGAACATCATAAGTATGTAGTTTTCTTATTTCTTTTTCTACTTCTTTATATAGTGTTTTTTTTGTTTTCATTTCTAATAAATATTCCTTGGATGATTCTAATTCATTGTTCCACCACCAGGTAGAGGTTATTTCTTTTTGTTGTACACTACATACTAATTTTTTCTCTAGAAGAGCTTTTGTTATTTCTTTGGCAATTTCTAAATTATCGATTGCTGTTTTTACATTATAGTATTCCATTTTGATTCCTCTTTTCTTATTTTATTATAACAGAATTTTTATGAAAAAAACAGTCAAGGACTGTTGACTGTTAGTCGGTAAAATGGCCGAATTTTGCTTTTTCCTCATAGTTTACGTGATATAAGTCTAAGTCTTTGATGATATTTTTTGGAGTACATTCTTCGTATAGAGATGGTTCTACTTCTATATTTCCTTGATTACTATCGATATAGATGGCTAATGGATGTGTTACTCCTATCGCATAACTTAGTTGGACTGTACACCATTCTAAGTTATATTTTTTTAGGTAACGCTTGGCTAGTTCTCTTGCTTTATAGGCAGCACTTCTATCTACTTTGGATGGATCTTTTCCACTGAAGGCACCTCCTCCAACTTTGGCGAATGATTGATAGCTATCTACTACTATTTTTCTACCTGTAAGACCAGCATCTCCTTCAAAACCTCCAATTAAAAATTTACCTGTTGGATTGATTAAAAACTCTTCTACTTCTATGTTGTAATCACTACAAATTTCACGGCATTTTTCTTTGATTTTATCATCTAGTTCTTTTCTATGTTGTTCATCATTTTGATATGAAATAGTAAAATATTTAATCTTTTGGAGTTTCCTATGTTCGTCATAATATCCTGTAATTTGAGCTTTTCCATCTGGATATAAATATGGACAAGTTTTTCTTTCTTTATCGTACCATTTACTTAATTTTTGTAAGATGACCATGGCGGTTGGTAGAAGTTCTTCGGTATCATTACACGCATAACCAAACATCATCCCTTGGTCACCCGCTCCTCCTACTTCATCATTGGTTCCTAAAGCGATATCTCTACTTTGACGTCCTAGGTTATTTATAATTTCATATTTTTCAGTGTAACCAATATCTTTTAATACTCCATTTACTATATTTTCTATATCAACATTGGCAGTAGAGGTTACTTCTCCGGTAATAAATATTTTCCCTTTTCCTCCCATTACTTCGATTGCACATCTAGAATGTTCATCTTCTTTTAGGTAAGCATCTAATAGTGCATCACTAATTTGATCACAGACTTTGTCTGGGTGTCCACGAAAGACAATTTCATTTGAATATAATTTCATATTTTTTCTCCTTTCTTTATTATGAAACCAAAGAAAGAAAAAAACAGGTCGAAACCTGTTTTTCAGCTCCTTATCATACGGCTTTAGCACCTAATCTAATAGGTTGCTGTAGTATCACAGGGCCAGTCCCTCCACTACTCTTTATAAGGTTTCATATTTATAGTATAGCATATGTTTTTTGTTTTGTGTGGGTAATATGGTATATTTTATTTCTTTTGACAAACAATAGTGTAACTATAAGTATCTTCTATTTTTTCTTTGTTAGGATAAGCTAGATGATATGCTTTTTCTATTACTTCTTCTTTACTATGGATATTTAAATTTAGATTTGGATTTTTATTTATTATCTCATTTATTTTACTTTGACCTAATACATCTATTATTTTAAAATCATTCTTTAATTGGTCTAATAAGTCGTCTAACTTAAATATTGTTTTATGATAAATATCTAAATTATTTCCATTTTCATCTAGTTTTTCATATTTCGCATTTGGAACAGATAATAGAAAGAAGCCCTTACTTGTTAAAGATTTTGAAATTTGTTTTAGCAATCTATTAGGATTATTTACATGTTCTAAGGTTTCAAAACAGATAATAGCCTGATAGGTTGATGTTAAGTCCACTTTATCTATATCTTCCTTTATGAATTTAATATTATCTTTTTTATATTGAGGAGCTACTTCTTCTATATTTTTATCTACTCCTACCACATTCTTTATCTGCTTTGATAATAAGAAACTACCATATCCTGTTCCACAGGCTATATCTAATACATTTTCTGTAATAGTATGTTCTTTTAAATAATCACAAGCAAATAAATATCTACCAAGATGTTCTAGTTTTATGAATGTATCTTGTGAGGGATTATCTAATGGATTATACCTTTCTTTGTTATAATTGTTCATAGGTTCTCCTTTTGCTTCGGCATTTATTTTATCATTAAGGTTAATTTATATTTTCTAACGTTATTGTAAAATGATTTGTATTGTATGTCAAATAAGATAAATTGTATTATTATTTTCTATAGAATATGATAATATAAAATTTATTAGATTTTGAATGATTTAACAAAATATAACAGCACTTGTTTTTTGAGTGCTGTTATATTTTTTCTTATATCATTTTGTAATTGTTGGAGTTTTTCATTCACTTTGTTTTCTTTACTATTTTTCTACTTTTAGTCTATTGTGCTTTTTCTAAGTTCCTTTCTTTGTTTATTTTTGATGTGATAGTTTTTAATAAAATTTTTTTATCCATCTTTTTGATTCGTCTTTAGATTTATTATCCTCATAAAAGAATTCTTTATAAGGACTTTCTTCTAAGAAAATATCTAGCATCTCTTCAAAGTCTGGTGCTATGTTAGAAGATGATTTTATTTCTTGCTTTGTCATCCAAATATTTTTTCCTTCTCTTGTTTCTGGTAGTACTTCTCCAGTATAAGAAGACGATTTGAATAAAAATACTAAATACCTTTTTTCCTTTTCAAAATCATACCAGTCTTTAAATCCGCATGGTATAATATTTTTTATATCTAATCCTGTTTCTTCTTTTACCTCTCTTATTACAGATAAAAGTAGAGATTCTCCTTCTTCTACATGTCCTCCTGGAAAAGAGATTCCATCCCAATCATTTTTATTTCTTACTTGTACTAACATTTTATTGGTAGTATTATCTACTATCATACACATATTTGTTAGTTCTACTTTTTCTGGTTTATGTTTACTCATATTTTTCCTCTCTAAACTATTTAAAATTTTTATTTATCCAATTTAAAATTAGATTTCCTGTTTCTAGTTCTTTTTCTTGATAAGTATGTCCTGTATTTTCTATTATTTGATATTCAAAGTTTTTACAATTTGTTGCTTTTTCTTTTAGTAAATCTAAATGTAGATAATAGTCTTCATCTTTAGATCCTGAAAATGTGAGAATTGGAACATCAATTGTTTCCAATTGTTCCCAATTTTTTGGATTGGAAATAATTGGTAAATTATTAAGATTAGAGTTCTTATGAAACCAGTTGTAGTAGGTTTGTGAACTCATATACATATAATCTTCTATCATTTTATGAAGCAATTTGGTAGGTTGATTCTTTTCTATATTTTCTTTGGCTTCTTTTAATAGTTCTTCATAATCTGGTTCTATTAGTAAGTGAGAACCAATCATATCTGGAGCACTTGCTAGTATTATTCCTAAAATATTGGGGTGTTTTTTATAATAATAGTAGATTACTTTATTGCATCCTAGACTATGTCCTAATAAGATAATTCTTTTGTATCCTTTTTCTTTGGCTGTTTGGATTGCTAAATCGATATCATATATACAGTCTTCAAATATTTCATACATACATCCACATCTTTTAAAAGAACCATCTTTCATTACTATATCATTTTCAATAGAATGACCTCTATTATGTTCATAAATAAATCCTATATCGTTTTTTGCTAGTAATTTTCCCCATACAGTTGCAAAATAGTTATCTATAATTGTTCCACACATACCATGAATACAGATAATACAGATATCTTTTTTATTACTTTCAAAATGAATCATTGGTAGTCTTAATTCATCTCTAGTATAGGCATTATTTATAAATTCTATATCCATAAGTTTTCTCCTTTTAGAATTAATTTTCATTTTTATTATAATTCATATTGTATAACTTTTCAAATATTGGAATATTTCCTTTATAACTTTTTGGAGATATGGGACTTGGGTGATATATTGGTAATATTTGATATCCATTTACTTCATATTTATTCCCTACTACTTCTTGGAACTTTTTAAATTTAAAATTTAATAGATTTCTTGTAGGAAATTCTCCTAGTGTTATGATTAACTTTGGTTGTAATATTTCTAATTGTTTTTCCATTATTTGTTTACAATTTTTAGAACAAGTCTTTAGATTTTTTCTTTCTATAGGAAAACATTTTACTGATTCTAAGAATGTTGTTTCAAATATATCTTTATTTATGATATCAAATAGTTTTTGTAGAATTACTCCACTAGGTAATATTTTACCATTGATATCTTTCCATAACATGTGACTTTTTCTCCAACCATTATTTGCAGGTGCTTCTCCAATTAAAACAATATCATTGTTATTACCTAAAAATACGGTATTGGAATTAGGAAACTTCTCTACAAGATTTTGACATAACGTGCATTGATATACTTCTTTATCTATTTTCTGCAGTAATTCTTTTATTACTTTCTTTTTTAATCTTTGATATCTATTTTTCGTATCTTCTGTTAATATGTCATTTCTATGTACTATTTTATAGTCTTTATAGTCTATTTCACTTTTAAATTGGGTTTTAGTTAAGTCTATTATTTTATTATCTATGATATTAAAGTAATGACTAATCCCATCTACTTTTATTTTCGCAATTTGTCCTTTAAAATAGTCATTTATTATTAATGTTGTTATAGCACACATACCTAGTGCTTTATTTTCTTCTGTCCAATGATTCCTTACCTTTTCATAACAAAGATTTTTAGAATAAGAGTTTAATAATGCTTGTTGTAACTGTTTTATTTTCATACTATCACCACTTGTTTTCATTATAACAAAAGTTATCTTGTTTTGTTAATTATAAATATAAAACAGTCTACCTGCTATGTGGTAAACTGTTTTTTACTACTATAAATGATAATATTTCATAGATTCCTTGTATTCCTTCTCCACTGTTTTAATAAAGTTCATTCCAAATTTTACTGGGAAAGAAGAAATTATTCCATCATAGACAATATTTCCATTAAATTCTATTAAAGAAGTTTCTACAAAGCATGGTAATTTATCATAGGTTATAATATTATCTATATTGTCATTCAGTCCTTTTACCATATATATTTTTCCATTCTTCATTAGCAAGGTATAATCTCGTTCATACTGTACTAAAACAAAACTATCATGTATTCCTTTTTTAAATCCTTCTAGAAATTTAATTTCTTCTTTTGTAAATTTATATGGATTAGTCATACAAAACTCTAATATAATTAGATCTTTATTTTTCCAAAACATATCAATTATATCGGTTATTTCCTGTGGATTAATCCCATGTTGTTTATATATTTTATAGTTAGGGTTAATTTTATATTTTTGATTTGTAAATTCAAGTAAAGCAAAGTATAACTTATAGAATAATTTTGACTCTTTTTCTCCCAAACAAGCATTCTGTTGTTTTTGGTACTTTTCTATTTTCTTTTTCTTAAAACTAGCTTCTTCTAGTTTTAATTCTTTTGCTTCGTTTGGTGTTAAACCGTTTAAAGCTCCTGATGGCATTTCATCCATTGCTTCATCCATTAAAGTTATAAGTTTTTCTATCGTGCTAACATCAACCTTAGAATAATAAAAAGAGAATCTTTCAAAACAAGATTTTATATAACTTTTTATCGGTTCCCTATTTTCATTTAATAATGCACATATTCTAATACTCTGTATAATATTATCAAATAGATAACCTTGTGTTTCTTTTTCTAAAACTTGAACAAACTTTTTTATTTTTGAATTATTTATATCCAAGTCATTGTAGAAAATTGTTTTAAATGAATTAATATCTATCTTTCTTGGTGCTGCCATACCATATTTTTTTCTTTGTTCATTTAATTCGTCATAATATTCCAAATAATCTTGGTATACTACCATAGGTATGTTCTTAGTATAATCATCTGAATCATTTTTCATAATAAACAAATAATAGCTTATTAATTTATTTGTGAAAATATGATGATTTACTGTTTCTTCCTCTAAATCTGTGATTGCTGATACAAATTGGATTAATGGTACTATAAGTGTAGATCCTTGAATTTTTGCATAACTTACAAGAATTTCATTTAATTCATCGATTTTTTCTTTTTCTTTCCAGTTAACTTGTTTTAACGCTTGTTTAACTGGATCTATTATTTCTTCTGGTATTATTTCCTTATCGTTTTCATAATCGAATCTAATTAAAAACTTATCATATAAATTTTTTCTCTCCCAGGCTGTTTTTTTCTCTTGCTGTTTTATTTTTTCACGTTGCTTTAATATTTCATTTAATTCGTCTTCTGTTGCGTTCTGTAAGTTAAAGTCTTCTGGAATATTTATTTTTTTATTTATTTTGCCATTTAAAACTTTCTTTAAATATTTTAATTCTCTAGTTGTACATATATTAATGATATTATTATAGTCACTATAAATTTTATAAATAGCTTCTATCATTTTTGTTTTTGTTATTTTTTCATAGTCTTTAAAGTCTGGTACAATTCTTGTATATTGTTCATACACAAACTCTTTTCTTAAATGTTTTACTTCTTCTAACATTTTCATAACACTTCTCCTTAAGGTATTGGTTGTCTATACTATAACATATTTATTACTTATTTCCATTATATTTTTAAATAAAAATGGATTTAGAATCATTTATTTCTAAATCCATGTAAACTTATGTTTTTATATTTCGATTGGCATATTACAAGAGATGATTGCTAGTCAACTTTTAAAATAATTAGATAAAAATCGATTCCTTGTTGTGTATATTAGCTCATCTTTCAAAAAAATTCAAGAAATTTAGTCAAAAAATAGGGCTCTATCCTAAAATAGACCCCTTACAAAAATGATTTAACATTTTTTCCTTGCATAGATAATATATCATAAAGAAATATCTATGTCAAACTATTTCATCTTTATTTCTATAATTCTTTTCAATTATTTTGTCAAAATAATTATAGATAGATTTTAATAGTTCATTATTATTATAATACTCTTTGTTTAATATTATACGTTCATAAAATAATTTTGTGATATCATGGTTAACGTTTTGTTTAACACCTTCACTACTAACAATAATATTAAATAAATATAAAGTATAAGTGATTTGTCTAATTCTAGAATTTGCAAGTTTTGTCTTTCTATTTTCTTTACCAATTCCACAATCTTTTAAATAATTGGTTATTAATGTATCTGGTTTATATGGATTATCTTTTTTATCAAGTTCTGATAGAACACATGAATTATGGGCAACAGCATTTCTTAATTTATTTACTTCTCTTAGAATAAATATGTATTTATTGTCTTCTAAAGTATATGTGTTTGTATAAAAATCAAAAAAATTAATGAGTTCTCCGAATGTAATAATTTCCAAAAATTCCCATATTGGAATATTTTCAATTTTTTCGTCTTTATCTAAATCATATTTTGAAAAGATTTTTTGATAATAATCACTGCTAACTTTTTTTCTAATACTGTCGTGAACTCTTCTAGGAAAATTTTCATCATTAAAATCCTTCTCTAAATATAAATTTACTATATTATACCCATCTTCTCCATCTATATCTTCTATGCTGTTTAATATCCTTATCTTTAGGTAATGTTCTATGTCGATAATCATTTTAAATAAAACTAATCTTGTTCTATAATCAATAATTGATAAATCTTTTAAATATGCAAAATCTAAATCTATATATTTACCAGTAAATTCACCACACTGATATTTTGCAAAGTTATTTTTGTATGATGTAACATTATAATAATTATTATTTTCTCTTAAATATTTTTCTGCATCATATTCATTGCATCTTTCAAATTTTATATTCTTTTCCTTTAAATATGGTACTAATTCAGATATTTTCATCATAGGTCGTAAAGATGGTTGCTTATTTTCTATCATGTAATCACTCCTTGTAGTTAGAGTATAGCACAAATATTGCTATGCTTCTATACGATTATTTTCTTTTAGTAGTTAGACTAGTGTGCTACGATAGTAACCTTTTCGACTTTTTTATTTTAGGGCGATGAGCATTATCTTTTAAAATAACTAGATAAAAATCGATTCCTTGTAGTGTATGTTAGCTCTGTTTAGGAGGAATTGCAAGTAATTTTTTATTAAATTGTTTTCCACCTGCCAGTATCTAAATCTATAAAGTTATCTAATTTAATTCTACCTGTAAAGTTTTCTCCATACTCACCATTTATAGTTTGAGTATCAAATTTAAAACTAAGATTATAAAGTTTTCCTTCTTTTGTTCTTTGTATTAAATTATTATTTAACATAAAATTAATTATTCGAGATTGATATTCTATATCATCATAGTTTATGTAAAAACAAATTACACCCGTCTTTTCTTTAGTTAAGCTTAAGTTACTACATTTACATGCGTAACAAACTTTTTCTTCTACTGCCATACTACAAATTTTTTTTGCAAAATCTTCTTCACTAAAAAAAATCATCCACTTTCCACATTTATCTGGTTTAAGGAATTTTTCCTTTTCTGTAGAATAACAACACCATACTCCAACTTCTTTCACTTTGAACACTCCACTTCGTTTTATATTTTTTAATTTATAATTTCATATTTTTTCTTGAATTATATTATAATAACAATTTCTTTTACTAATTTACCAATTATTAAAGAAAATAATATTTTAATATCTTTTATTTTTTCTGATTTATTCTTTATCAGATTTATATACCAATTCATAGCTATTTTTTGTGTTAAGTTCTATTCCAACGTTTAATACTAAATCACAAATAAAATATTTTTTATTAACATAATCTAAAATTTCATTTTTGGTTAATTCTATTTTGTATTCTTCTTGCGTAATAAAGTATTTATCATCTTGTTTAAAATCTTTTATCTTTTCGTTCAGCTCTCTTTCACTTAAATCTCTTATTTCAATTTTTATATTTTTTAAAGTGCACTTAAAATTCTTCAATATAACACTTCGTCCATATATATCGATATTTATAAGATTTAATCTTAAAATTTCTTTATTATATTTTTCTTTTTCTGCATCTGTAAACCATAACTCTTCATTCTCATCTCTAATATAATATGATTCACTTTCTGCTTCTTGTAATTTTTTTATTATTTGGTCTCTCGTTTCATATGAATACTTAATTTTTCTGTTTAACTGTTTAGAAATATAATTAATAATTTCATTATTTACTTTTTCTTTTAAATTTAACTTTTCAACTATATCTTCTTTTAGCCAATGATTTAGTGCATCAACATTATTTTCTATATTTATACATATGTTACAAGTTGTACCACTAGTATTGTTTATATTTTTTGAATTAAATATTTTATCAGTCTTTATTTTATTACATATATTTTTTTCTTCTTGATTAACTTTAACTATTAAAGAAGCTTTCAAGTTGTTTTCTTTCAATTTTTCTTTATAATATATTGTTGCATAATCTATTAACTTGTTCATGTATCTTTTTTCTAATGTGTCCTCTATTGGAATTCCTATAAACTTTGCAAAATCATATATTTCTTTTTTATCATGAATTGTATTATTACCTTCGAGTTTATATTGAAATGTTGATATATCTACATCCGTAATTTTAGTGTTGGTTCTCCCCTTAAATATTATTAAAAATGCTTGTGCTGCTATTTGTTCTACTCTTGATGTAATTACTGTTTTAAAAGATGAAATTTTTCCTGGCTTTATATTAAATCTTTCTAATGAAAAAGATAATTCTTTCATAATATTTATTAGTGTATCTATCTCATTTGCATAATAATATTGAATTTTTTTGGCTTTAATACTATCTTTTAATCTTTGATAAAATTGTTCTAAAAATAGCTTTTCTTCATCTGTTACATATGGTTTTTCTTCTTTTTTTATTAAATAATATAAATATACTAGTAATAAAAGATAAATGCTAGCATCCATTTTATTTTCAAAATTATTTATATTTTCAACTAGTGAATTAGTTATCATTTCAATTCCATATGCATCCTCTTTATCAATTATAAATTTATAAAAGTCAAATATATACCGTATTCTCTTTTCCTTTGCTTCTTCTTTATTAGAACTCAATCCAAACTGTGTTTTTTTAAATATAATATCTAAAAAATCTTTTTTTATTGTATCAGATAACGTTTCATTAGATCTGATTCCATCATAAGCGGAGATTATTACATTATTGTAATTTTTTCCATCAATAGCTTCTTTAATGCTATAGTTAATAAATGTATGAATTATATTTGATAATTCTTTTGCATTATAGTCATTAGAATATTTTTTTAAAAACGTATATAATTCATATCTATCTATGTAAAAGTCCTGCAATGAATCTTTTTTTTCATTCATTCTTTTTGATAGACTTTCGTAAATAAAAAATGCATTTTTAAAATCCTTTTTTATAAAATAATTATGAAAGATATAATATTGTTTTTCTACATTTTTATTTTTATTAAAATTTTTCAAAAGAAAATCTATTGCTCTACTGTTATATATATTATTAATATCTTTTATTTTTAATTCTTTTGATTTGCAATTTTTTAAAAAGTCCTGTTCTATTTCATCTAAAATATATTTATCATTAGATGTTATCTTTAAATATGTACATATTTGATGTGTTAAATATATTAAAAATACTATAAATATTATTAACACATAATAGTGTAGTTTAAGTATATGTAATAAAATGCTTATAAAAATTATAATTATACAAAAAATAAATAAAAAAGCTATATCTGATATTTTTTTTGCTATCCTAGAAAGAAATATATTATTTTTTCTCTTATATAATATCCATTCTGAAATATTATATCCTAAATAATATTCATTTTTTTTATCCTGAATAATGAATGGTAAAAATATAAAAAGCACTGTAGAGAAAGACACTTCAAATCCAATCAAATCCATACAAATACACTCTTTTAAGTTTGATATAGCATTTAAAATCATTATAGCAATATGGTTCATTTCATTTCCTCTTTCTGTCTCTTATTTCTGATACACATAATATTTATTGATACTGTCATTATATCATATTGTTACTTTTAAGTTCTTTTTCTTTCTTTAGTTACCAAAAGCTTCTATTTTATATAATAAAAAAACTGATTTTTAAGAATCGATTTCATTCTAGGGTAATTAACTTCATCTTATAAAAATATAAGATAAAAATCGTTTACTTGTAGTGTATGTTAGCTCTAATTGAAAGAGATTGCAAGTTATACTTTATTTCTTACATATCTTTTTATGATTAATAAAGAAATTTATTTATTAGCTATGTCAATTGCTTTCTTCTATAGCCCTTTCTAACTCTTCATCTGTACATGTACTTATATATACCTCACTATCAAAAATGTTATTTTTTCTTTCAATATAGAAAAATTTTGAATTTAAAATGATGCAGTTTTTATTTTTTATTTTACTAGATAATATTTGTTCAAGTAAAAATAAAGCTGCTAACGAATCTAATACATTTTTTTGAGTTGCATTTTTATAATTAACTAGTCTATTATGTTTTACAGAATTGTAGTTTTTCCACCAATCTGGAGCATTTTTATTTTTAAATTCTTTAAAGGGAATACACTTGTACTTCTTTATTTCTACTATATATACTTGTTCACTGACTATTTTAGGATAAATTTTTATTATTTTTTCTCTATAGTCTTTTATATTTTGGTTCTTTTTTCCACATAAGCATTTCAAAATGTTTTCCACTTCTGAGCAAATTAATTCTAGTAATTTTATATACTCATTTGAAAAACAATCAAAATTATCATAATCTAATGCAACATATCGCAGTGTATTTATAAAATCTTGCTCAAGTAAGTTATAATAATTCCAATACAATTTTTTGAATTTCTCTCCTGTTAATGAAAAATCGTAAGCTATATGGCAACACCTCTTTTTATTTATTTAAAACCTTATATATTTTTTTATATTCCATCAATTCTTTTTCAAATTTTTTAACATTTATTTCTCTTAAAATGTTTTCTAATGTTTCTTGCATTGGAATAATTAGCTCTTTAAATCTTTTTGAATTTAACGGCAAAATTAATTTTGAAAGATTTTTTATATTAAATTTATCAAAATTAGGATTTAAAGTGGGATTTATTTTTTTGTACAATTTATTTTTCTTAGTTGGATAGAAACTAGAATACTCAGAAAGATTTTTTGATAATTTATCGGAAAATACTAATAATTCTTTATAAATGTTCAATACTGGATAATGAAATATCATCTTTTTATGTTTTGAGACATATATTGCCTTATACATATCAAAATAGCAATTAAAGATATTATTTTTTATTTTTTCTTTTATAACAAAATACTGGCAAAGTGCCGTTATAATTGAAACAATAACTCCAGTAATAATACTAATTAAAATATTATAAATAAATTCAGAAGTAAAGTAATAATAAGCTCCTAGCGGTATTAGAACAATTAATATAATAGATAATATGATGGTGATAATTTTTGACTCTTTCATATAATCTTCTTCTATTTTAATTATTAAAATCAATTTCTACTAAATATTTATATTTTTCATATTCATCATAATTATCTAAAAACTCAAGCCAACTGGTAGAATCGCTTTTTTTACCTTTATATCCTAATTCACTTTCAATAATCATATTAAATTCGTGATATACCCTACCGTCTTTTATAGCATTATTAATTGCCATATGAATATCGCTTTCATTATCCTTGTCAAATAAGACAATTACTTTAATTCCTAAATTTTCAAAAATATTTATAAATGGTAAATAATGAGGTTTTCCGTAACAGTGAAATATACTATACTGCTCATAATGTTTTCCATATTTGTATAACAATTTTTTTAAAAACAACTCATCATTAACTCCTTCTACAATATAAACATTCTTAGAAAATAATGCTTCAAAAAATTCCTTTTTGTGCAATTCAAGTATATTATTTTTTAAAGTTTCCATATCATAATAACTTCTAGATTTATGATTTATATTTTCTAAATTGATTGTTTCAGGAATAACAACAGCTTTCTCAAAATCTATTTTTTGTGGTCCCTTAAATTCTGGATCATTAAAAATATAAATATTCTTAAAGTCAATATTTAATAAATTTAGTAATTCAGGAGAATGTGTTGCTACACATACTTCTTTTGTTTCACTTAATTCATTTATTAACCTTGCAGTAATATGTAGCATTGATGGATGAGTATGATTTTCTGGTTCATCTAAATAAACGTATTTTTTATTGCTGTATTGTATTAATTTTAATAAAAACTGTAACTTTTGTCCACTTCCCATACTATTTTTCAAATCATCTGCATTAATTTTTACCGTTTTTTTATATTCCTTAGTTGGCGTAGGCGCTATAACATCTTTTTTTCTTTGCTGCTGATTTAAAGCTAATACTTCATCCATGATCTCATTATACATTTGCTGATTTTTTTCTATACTTTTATCAACTAAAGTTTCAAAAGTTTTTTTTGCTTTTTCTACTTCATCATTACTTAAAAGTTCTTGTATTATATAGTCCATAACAAAAGAACTATTTACTGTATCTTTCATTTCATCTGCAAATACTAATTCTGAACCTAATAATATATAATCCTTCTTTTCTAAATCTTTTATTTCTTCCATTATCCTATGTGTTTTCCCATAGCCATTAGGACCAATATAGATTTTTAACATTCTTACTACCTCCCACAAAAAAAGCACAGTACAAAACTATAAGCCTGTACTAGCGCTTTCTTAACTATATAATAGCATACTTTATAAATTTTTGTTAGTTAAACTGAAAAATTTGTCGAAAAATTCTAGCAATTTATCAATTACTTTATTTTTCTTTTCTTGTCTATCGTTTGTTGGTGTAAACATATTCATTGGTGGAAGAATCTCAGATACTTCTGTTCCATTTGTTTCTACTTTTCCTTGTTCAAATGATTTTTTGATAAATTTATAGGTTTCTTCTTTATTTAAGCTTTCTTCATTTATAATTTTATCAAGTTCCTCTTTTTTCTTACTATTCATAAAAGTTTCAAAATCTTTATATACATCAGAATTTTGATTTAGTGATTCAATAAATGACATAATTAAATCTTTTTTATTTCTTAAATCTGGGCTTGCCATAATTGTCTTTTGAATGGTTACTAATATTTCTTTATCTTCCATATTAGTATCATGATACTTTTTAACTAATCCCAAAATGTAATCAATATTTACATCTATAGATTTAATTAATTCCATTTCAAATACAATATCTTCAGTAACATCCGTTTTTTCTCTTTTTGCCTTATTTCTAAAATCATTATATATTTCAATATAAAGGCTTTGATAATCTTGTTTATCTCTTTCTGATAACAACTGTTCATCTTTAAATTCATCAAATGATGATAATATATTAGTTACTTTTAGTATTGCACCATATAATTTAATAAATTCTTTTTGTGCTTGCTCACCTTGCATTAATTCTCCAGGTACAAATTTGGATGTTAACTTTTCTACTAATTCTTTATATCCTTCAAATCTTTTACCATTTTCTTCTTCATACCCGTAGTAGTAATCTTTATATGGTTTTAATAAGACTACACCATGGGCATTTTCATCACCAAATTTAGCAAGTGCTTCATTTAATCTATCTTCAAGACTTCTAAATGATACAATATTACCATAAGTTTTTACACTATTTAATATTCTATTAGTACGAGAAAAAGCTTGTATTAAACCATGCCATTTTAAGTTTTTATCAACCCATAATGTATTTAATGTTTTTGCATCGAACCCTGTTAAAAACATATTAGCAACAATTAATATATCGATTTCTCTATTTTTCATTCTTAATGATACATCTTTATAATAATTTTGGAATTTTTCTGATGAAGTATCATAACTTGTTCCAAACATTTGATTGTAATCCTTAATTGCATTATCTAAGAAAGTTCTATCATCAATACTTAAATTTTCTGTTGATTCTGAATTTTCATCAATTACACCATCTTCGTTATTTACACCATAAGAATAGATAATTGCAACTTTTAAATTACTATTATTCAAGTCTTGTACTTTTTTAAACTCAGTATAGTACTCTTTAGCCATCTTAATACTTGAAACAGCAAATATAGAATTAAAACCATTTATATTCTTTTTTGTTTTAATTTCTTCAGTACTTTGCTTTTTAGCAACGTCGACGACATTATCTAATGTAGAATAAACATAAGATTCATTTGTTTTTGTTTTCGTACTAAAATGTTCAATAATATAATTAGTGATTAGATTAATTCTAATTTTATTATCAAATAATTTTTCTTCATCAATATTATAAACTTTTTCATCTTTTACATCATCTCTAATATCAACTCTACCAACATATTCATATCTAAAAGGCAAGACATTTTTATCAGCAATGGCATTTACAATTGTATAAGTATGCAATCTCTCTCCAAATACTTGTTCTGTTGTTTCTGATATTCCTTTAATAGTTCTAGCATTTTCTGGAAATATTGGAGTACCAGTGAAGCCGAAAATATAATACTTTTTAAATTTTTTAATAATTGATTTATGCATCTCTCCAAATTGGGATCTATGACATTCATCAAATATAAATACTACTTGTTTATTAAATACTTCACTTTCTGTATTCTTTTTAATAAAAGTTGATAGCTTTTGAATAGTTGTGATAATGATTTTAGCATTATCATCATGCAATTGATTTTCTAATACTTTTGTCGATGTATTTGAATTAGCTGCGCCTTCTTTGAATTTATCATATTCTTTCATTGTTTGATAATCTAAATCTTTTCTATCTACAACGAATAATACTTTATCTATATATGAAAGATTACTAGCTAGTTGTGACGTTTTAAAAGATGTTAAGGTTTTTCCTGAACCTGTTGTATGCCAGATATACCCTCCTGCTTTAATAGTTCCATAAAGTTTATTATTATAAGCAATATTAATTTTATTTAATATCTTTTCTGTTGCAACTATTTGGTATGGTCTCATTACAAGTAATTCTTCTTCACTAGTATAAACACAATATTTTGTTAAGACATTCAATAAAGTGTGTTTAGTTAAAAATGTCTTAGCAAAATCAATTAAGTCAGTAATTCCTTTGTTCTTTTGATCTGCCCAATAAGAAGTAAATTCAAATGAGTTGGATTTCCTTTTAATTTTATTATTTATATGAAATTCTCTTGTAGTATTAGAATAATATTTCGTTAGCGTTCCGTTAGAAATAATAAATATTTGTATAAAGTTATAAAGACCACATCCAGCCCAGAAAGAATCTCTTTGATATCTTTCTATTTGGTTAAACGCCTCTCTTAAATCTACTCCTCTTTTCTTTAATTCAATATGAACTAATGGAAGTCCATTTACTAAAATAGTAACATCATATCTGTTATCATAATTACCATCATTATTAACATATTGATTAATAACTTGTAATCTGTTGTTATGAATATTATTCTTATCAATTAAGTATATATTTCTTTTTTCACCAGAATCTAAAGTTATTTCTTGTTTATAATCTTCTTGTATTAATCTAGTTTTTTCTATTATGTAATCATTTTTATTAGCAATGACTTTACTGAAGAAAAAATTCCATTCTCTATCTGTAAATTGATAATTATTAAGCTTTTCTAATTGATTTCTTAGATTTAGAATTAATTCATTTTCACTATGAATTGATAAGTGTTCATATCCCTCTTCTACTAACGTGTTAATCAATTCTTTTTCTAAAGCAGATTCACTTTGAAAAGATGTTACTTCTCTATCTAATGGTTTGTATTCTGCAAGAACTGTCGAATTATCATTTTCACTTATTAAACCTATACTACTCATTTTCTTCACTTCCTATTCCAGAATAATTTTCATTAAAATAATTATCCTTTCCCACACTGTCAAACATCTTTAATAAATAATCTGATACTTCATTATAAACAATTGTAAATTCCTTAGATTCACCACCGGATATAGTTTCATACCCTACTTCTAGCTTTGAAATTATATCTTTAACTTCATCACCATTATCATAATTATATTTCTTGCAAAAGAATATCTTATCTTGCAAATCAAGTAACTTTTCTTCATTTACTTTATAATTACCATTATTTGCTGAAACATAGATTTTAAAATGGAATGAATACTCTTTAATCATACATATTTTAGAATAGATATAATTGAAAACATTGTTCCAATATTCCCTTTTCTTCTTATCAGTCAAATCAGTAATAAAATCCAAATCATCATACATATTCCATAGTTCACGAGTACTTGTTTCGGATAGATCAATATAATCTTTTAATATTTGCTCTAACTTATGTATATTATCAATATCTAAATCATACTTATATTGTTCAATGAATTCCTTCTTATTTTTTACTTTAATATGCTTTAGATCTTCTTCGTGGTATTTCTTAGGAATAAAATAATTCAATTTTGAAAACATATGTGAATACTTCAAGCATTCATTCATAATATCTCTCAATAAATATCTTCTATAAATAAAGTAATTTACTAAAGAAGTTATAGAAAGAATAAACGAACCAGCAAAAACATTTAATAAGATACTAACTATATAAGAAACTGTATAATCATCTGCAAAATTGAAATAAAGAATTGTACTAATTGTTAGTAATAGTGCATTTATAATCATACTTATATAAAATGTCCACTTATTTATCTTCATAATACAAAACCTTTTAATCCTCTGACAATTCTTCAAAACTTAATAACTTATTTCTATAATACTCGTATTGTTGTCTTCTTAATTCAATCTCAGCAGGGAGACCTTCAGTATATGAATTGATTATTTTTGAAAACTTATTTAATACATTAACAATAGCTCGTTGCTTATCCAAACTTGGAACTGGCACTTCATATTCTCCTATCATTTTTAAATTAAGTCCACCACGAGTGCCATCACCAGATGATATTCTTCGTAAGTCTTTATATCTAGATTGTAAGTAATAAAATAAATAATCATTATCTACTCTATCATCAGGAATAATTCCGCATAATGATTGATTAGTGCAAACCTCAGTTCTTGTTATTGCAACTAATCCTCTTGTTTTTCCTTGGCCTGCTAAAGCAACTACAACAGTATTAATAGGTAACATTTTGGTACTACTAGAATTATATCCCAACTCTGTAATTTTCTTTTCGGTAGAATATATTTCTATATTATTTACTTCACCAGAACTCATCCACGGAATTGTTCCGTTATCCCAATATTCAGGATGTGACGTACTTGGCGTTGCACCAGCACAGCATTTGGCAAAATCTGATATCTTTAAATAAGGAACATCATCATTATCAAATAATCGTCCACGCCAAAACTCGTATTGACTCTGTCTCGCTTCTAGCTCCGCTTCTAGCTCCGCTTCTAGCTCCGCTTCTAGCGCGCCAAATTTATCAAGAATTTGTACTATCTCTTCTTGTACCTCTATAGGTGGAATTGCAATTTTAAAATCTTTAACTTGTTTTTTTGATATAGCAGGAATACTTCCGGTTTGTTGAACACCTAACAATGTTGATTGATTATTTTTTAAATACTGATATAGATAATTCCAATCAAGAATTGTTTCATCAGTAATATTGATAGTATAACAACTATTACCAGCCCAATACTTGCCACTAACCCTATTAATAAATCCTGCATTAGCACCTCTTGCGCTAATAATTACTTTATGTCCTTCATTGTTGTATTCATTATAAAAACCTGTATTCGAAGTACCACCATTATAAACAGGATATAATCCATCTTCAGACTGTAAATTCTTATGAACAAATTCTCCTATAGTGACACTTGCAATATCTTTTATTTGCTTAAACATTACTCCATTAGGACATAACTCTTTAATTAAATCATTAATCCTACTCATGATAATCAACCTCTAATTCTCTGATTATCTCTTCTAGTTCTTTTCTTAGTTGTTCTTGTCTAGGTACTA
>CALVYF010000006.1 GCA_944372055.1 uncultured Bacilli bacterium
GTATCTATTAGAAAAAAAGAATCAGATCCGTTTGGTACGAAAGCAGAAATTAAAAATATCGGTTCTATTTCTAATGTAAAACTAAGTATTGATAAAGAAATAGAACGTCAAACAAATCTATATGATAATGGTGAGACATTTTTACCACAGACAAGGCGTTTTGATTCTAAACTAAATGATACAGTGTTAATGCGTGTCAAAGAAACGGGAAATGATTATCGTTATTTTCCAGAGCCTGATATTCCATATGTTTATGTAACAGAAGAACAAATAGAAGAGGTAAGAAAAACAATTCCAATGTTACCAGATGAAAGAAGAGAAAAATATCAAACTCTTGGTATTAGTGAAGTAAATGCAAAAAAACTAGTACAGAATAGATCTTTAAGTGATTACTTAAATGAACTATTAGAAGAAAAAATAGATTTCAAAACAGCATCTAATTTATTATTAGGAGACATTTCTGCATATTTAAACAAAAATGAAACAGAAATTACAAAAACTTATCTTACAACAGAAAAGTTTATTGAGTTAACTAATAATATAAGCGATGGAACATTAACTAGTAAAAATCTAAAAGAAATACTAGATACCATCATGGAAAGTGATAAAACAATAAAAGAGATTATTAAAGAGGCAGGAATAAAAAATATTACAGATGATTCAGCAATCAAAGAAATGATTAGTAAAGTAATCAGCGAAAACCCAGATAGTGTGGCAGATTATAAAGCAGGAAAAGACCGTGCTATAAAATATTTGATGGGACAAGTAATGAAAGAAAGTAAAGGTACACTAAACCCTAAAATGGCTATGGACATTTTAATAGAAGAGTTAAACAAGTAATTGAAAAAGCAATATACATAGTGTATAATTAAAATACTAGGATGTGATGATAAATGAGTTTTATAAGAAAAAATAAATTTGTAATTATAGCAATAGGAGTATTTTTAATATTAGTAGTTCTAGTCTTCCAAATAGCAACTATGTTTTTTCCAGAGGAAGGAACAGCATTATATGGAGATCGTCTAGATGGAATTGAAGAAGTAGAACTTTCCAATAGTAAATTAACAAAAATTGAATCAAATTTAAAATCAGATGGAGCAGTAAAAGAAGCAGAAGTAAGTGTTGCCGGCAAGATCGTAGAAGTAATTATTACAGTGCAAGATGACACCTCTGTAGATACTGCAAAAGCATTAAATACGAAAGTATTAGATTCCTTAAGTGATAAAGAGAAAAAATTTTATGATATTCAAATCTTTGTAAAAAAGGATAGCGAAGCAACTGATTTTCCTATTATCGGTTATAAGCACCACGCAAAAGATACATTCTCATGGACCAAAGATAGGGGCGCAGAATAATGAAAAAGAAACTAATTATAATTATTCCTATTATAATAGCGATAGTTACATTTGTCTTTGTTTACCGTTATTACAATAAGGAAGATGAGACAACAACCCTAACGGTACGAGAAAAACAATGGGTACAAGAACATGCCGATCAAACTTATGACTTCGAAGTAGTAAACAATTATCCTTTATATGGAACAAACGGAAGTGGAGTTATCTTCAGCTTCCTAGATGATTTTGAAGAAAATATTGGATTAGAATTCAATAGAATTCCATATCTAAAAGAATCTAAGACTTCAATTGATGGTTTTAGAATTAGAATATTAAATAATAATACTAAATTAACAGATAACGATTTACCATTATTTAATGATAATTATGTTGCTGTTGGAAAAACATATCAAAGAATCAATAATATCAAAGACTTTAAAAATGTCACTTTTGGTGTATTTAAAGATGATTCTAGTGATATTAGTTATTATTTAAAAAGTGGAACCAATTTATCATTTAAGACTTATGATGAAATTGAAGATATATATAAAGCATTAGATAATGATGAAGTTGATATGGTAATTGTACCAAACATTATGTATTTAAATTACACCATTGATAATGATAAATATTCAATTAATTATTTCTTTACAGAAATGCAAAAACAAATTGTATTAACATTAAGTAAAGATAATGAAGAATTAAATAAGATTGTTACAAAATACTATAATAAATGGAGACAGACAAAGTATGTCCAAGAATATAATGATGCATATTTAGATTATTATTTAGAAGAAAATGATTTAAATGCCAAAACAAAAGCAGAATTAATTTCTAAAAATTATACATATGGATACGTAGAAAATCCTCCATATGAACAATTAGTAAATGGTAAAGTAGCTGGAATTGCTGGAGAATATGTAGATAGAGTAGCAAGACTTTCAGGAATTAACTTTAAATATAAAAAGTATGATACTGTAGAAGATTTAGAAAAAGCTATCGATAAAGGGGAAATAGATTTATATTTTGATTATTATAATTACAACAATAATAAATATAAATCAACCCTATCAACATTTATTGAACAATATGTAGTATTAGGAAAAGAAGAAGATAATCATATCGTAACTTCTTTTGAAAGTATGAAAGATGAACCTCTAGCGATGCTAGGAAATGATTCTTTATATAATTATTTTTCAAATAATGCTAGAGCAAAAATCAAAACCTACGATAATATTGATGATTTAGTAAAAGAAAGTGGTAACCGCTTAATTGTTGTGGACCGAGAAATCTATACTCATTATCAAACTACAAAATTTAAAAAATTAAAATTATTGTATAATGATACAATGATGAATGATTATAAATTTATGGTAAAGAATAATAATGAAGCATTCTATGATTTATTTAACTATATCATTAATACTAATTCTTACTATAATTACAGAAATAGTGGTATTACTAATTTACATGCGTCTATATTAGAAAACTCTACTTTAGAGCAAGTATATACAATAGTTTTAACCATTATCTTTGTACCATTAATTATTCTATTAGCTGTTTATTTAATTATAAAGAAGAAAAAACAGATTAAGAAAGTAAAAGCCAGTGATAGACACAAATATACTGATATGCTTACTTCTTTAAAAAATAGAAATTATCTAAATGCTAAAATGCCTGAATGGGAAGAATCCAAAGTATTCCCACAAGCAATAGTAATGGTAGATTTAAATAATGTTAAATACATTAATGATAATTATGGTCATGAAGAAGGAGATGACCTAATTATCAAAGCTGCTGGTGTCTTAGTAAATACACAATTAGAGAATAGTGAAATTATACGTACAGATGGTAACGAGTTTTTGATTTACCTAGTTGGTTATAGTGAAAGACAAGTTTCTACTTATGTAAAAAAACTAGGAAAAGAAATGAAGAATTTACCTCATGAATTTGGTGCTGCTATCGGTTACAGTATGATTACAGATGAAATTAAAACATTAGATGATGCTATCAATGAAGCAACATTAGAAATGATAACAGCAAAAGAAGAAATGAAGTAAAAGGGATGAAGAAATATGGAGCAAGTAACAGGATTTTTCAAAAAAGTCATTTCAATTATTACAAAACCTGAAATGAGAGTACTTCCTGGACAACTTGCTTTTTTCTTTGTACTCTCAATTATTCCTTTAGTTGCATTAATAGGTGCAATTGCTTCCAGGTTTTCAATACCAATGGAAGCATTAGATGAATATTTATTATCGGCTTTGCCAGGATCTGTAGCGGAGCTATTTACAAATGCAGTAACAAGAGATAGTATTAACTTCAATATTGTAGTATTTTTCTTTTCTGCTTTCCTTCTAGCTTCTAACGGAACACATTCAATGATTATAACTTCCAATGAAATATATAAAATAAAATCAGATAATATATTAAAAAGAAGACTAAAAGCAATAGGCATGACTTCAATTTTACTTGGAATATTTCTATTCTTGATACTCGTTCCAGTTTGCGGAGACAATATTTTTGAAATCATAAAAGAGACATCAAATAATGAAGGATTTATCAATTTTATTTATCGAGTATATCAAATTATAAAGTATCCAATTTCAATATTAGTTGTATACTTTAATATCAAATTATTATATGTATTAGCTCCTGATAAAAAGATAAGAAGTAAAACAACAACAAAAGGAGCACTATTTACAACAATTAGTTGGATTTTAGCAACAGAGATATATACCTTCTATATAGGAACCTTCTCTAGCTATGACGTATTTTATGGAAGTATTTCTAATATTGTAATTTTACTATTATGGATTTATATTTTATCGTATATATTTGTCGTAGGAATGGCAATCAATGCAGGAAATACAAAAGAAGAAGATATTGAAAGAACGGGAATGTTACTTACTAAAAAATAATTTTTATAAGGAGAAGTATTAATGATAATAGCAGGGCAAATTTTAGGTTTTATATATTTAATAATTTTTGTTATTAGTTTTCAATTTAAAAAATTAGAAACTTTAATGAAAATTAGAATAGTGTCCAAAATAATAGCAACCTTGCATTATTTGTTTTTAAGTGCTTATTCCGGAGCAGTTTCTCAATTTATTAGCATCTTCCCAAACTATTTTTCTTATAAATATCAAGGTCAAAAGAAAAACAAGATAATCGCTTTTCTATTTATTATAATATTTTTTATTTCAGGAATTATCACCTATCAAAATATATATGACACCCTTCCAATAATAGGATCGATATTAACTGTTATTGCAATATTTCAAACAAATACGAAATATGTTAGAGCATTTCAATTAATTATCTCACCATTCTTTTTAGTTTATAATATAGTCAGTCATTCTTATGCTGGAATCATTATGGAAATATTAGTAGTTATTTCATGTTTGATAGGAATGGTGAGATTAGATAAAAGTAAATAAGAAAGAAAATAAATACACTACGGTGTATTTTTTTGATTTAAAGATTTGCGAAGTAATTGAAAAAGTATAATAATAATGCTATAATGTAATAAGCAAAGTTCGAGATGAGAAACATAAAAGCGAGGTTGGACAATGAAGAATTTAAAGAATAGTTGGAATAGACTGATAAAGTCGTTACAAAAGAATTTAAAACGAGTAAAAGAAGAACACTTAATTAGAGAATATATAAAGAACAATAGCTTATTCTTAACCTTCGTAATTACTTGTGTTATTAACTCAACAATGCTAAGATTTTTCTGTATTAATTCTACAGAAAACTATTTAGCAATTGCACCAATATTAGCGGATTTATCCATTGTAACAGTCGTTGGTGGACTTGGATATTTATTAAAGCCAAAGAATCGATTTGGATACTATTTAGGGTTTAGTATTTTCTTTTCCGCAATATGTTTAATTAATTCAATATATTATACATACTACACATCTTTTGCTTCAGTTTCTATGCTATCTTTAACCCAATATGTAGGAGATGTAGGAGATGCTGTAGTAGAACAAGTAATTAATTTTAAGGACTTTTTATACATCTTAGGACCAGTAATATTAGTACTTGTAAATACTAGATTAAAAAAGAAAAATTACTATAAAAAAGTGGAAATAAAGTCAGATAGAAAGAAAAGAACTATTAAAACTGTAGCAGTTGGAGCTGTAATTGCTATTATATTTATTTTAACACTAACTCCAACAGACATGTCTAGACTAGTAAAACAATGGAATCGTGAATACATTGTTATGAAATATGGTATTTATATTTATCAAGCAAATGATGTAGTAGCATCCATCCAACCAAAAATAAATTCATTATTTGGTTATGATCAAGCAAAAAAATTGTTTAAAGATTACTTTAAGGACAAAGAAGAACATCAGGATAACAAATATACCAATATTTTTGAAGGGAAAAATGTGATTGTAATTCATGGAGAAAGTTTGCAAACCAATTTAATGAGCCTATCATTTAATGGTGAAGAAGTAACGCCGAATTTAAATAAATTGGCAGAAGAGGGAATGTTCTTTTCGAATTTTTATTCTCCAGTAAGTGTTGGAACAAGTAGTGATGCAGAATTGATGTTTAATACTTCACTTTTACCAACGAAGAGTGGAACTGCTTTTGTGTCTTATTCGGATAGAACTTATAATGCCACTCCAAAATTATTAGGAGAAAAGGGGTATTATACATTTAGTATGCATGGAAATAATGCCGATTTTTGGAATAGAAGGAATATGCATAACAGTTTAGGATATGACCGTTTCTATAGTAAAACAGATTATAATGTAACAAAAGAAAATACAGTTGGACTTGGAATCAATGACTATGCATTTTTCGATCAATCTGTAGAGAAATTGAAAAAAATTGCTAAAAAACATGATAAATGGTATGGTATGATGATGATGCTATCAAATCATACTCCATTTTCAGAGGTAGATAAATATGGAGATTTCCCAGTAGACATCAAGGAAACAGTAACTAATGAAGATGGAACAACAGAAGAAGTTACTTATCCATATATGGAAGGAACAAAATTAGGAAATTATTTTAAATCTGCTCATTATGCCGATGGAGCGATTGGAGAATTAATAGAGAGATTAGATGAGGAAGGATTACTAGAAAATACCATAGTCGTTATTTATGGAGACCATGATGCTAGACTCCCAAGAGCAGACTATAATAGATTATATAACTATGATAAAGAGACAGATTCTATATTAGATAAAGATGATCCTAATTATAAAGAATATGATTCTTACCAATATGAATTGGGTAGAAAGGTTCCTCTAATAATTTGGAGCAAAGATATGAAAGGAACTGATTTAAATAAGGAATACACAAATGTAATGAGTATGTATGATGTAGAGCCAACCCTTGGTAATATGTTGGGTTATTCTAATGAATACGCCTTAGGACATGATATTTTTGATATTAAAGATCAAAATATTGTAGTATTCCCTAATGGAAATTGGCTAACAAATGATGTTTACTACAATAGTCAAAAAGAAGAATATTTATCATTAACAGATAAACCAGTAACAGAAGAAGAAATTAAAAAGAATAACGAATATGCAAGTAGTCTACTAGATGTTTCTAATGATATAATAATATTTGACTTGTTAAAGAAAGATCAAACAGATGAAAATAAGGTAATAGAAGCACAAGAGAAAGGGGCCTAGTCTATGAAACTAAAGAAAAAACCAAAAAGAATCCTAATTACCATCCTAGTTTTGGCTGCTATAGCGGCAATCGCTTTTGTCGGATATAACGTATTTTTTGGTAAACAAGAAGTAAAAGAAGCAAAAGTATTAAAAACAATAAAAGAATACGGGTATACATTAAAAGACAATAAAACAAAAAGATATCAAGAAATGTTTGGAGAATTAGATAAAATATTAAAGAAAGACCCAGTAGATGAAGAAGAATATGTAAAAAAAATAACAGAAATGTTTATTTATGACTTTTATAGCTTAAATGATAAAAGTACAAAAACAGATGTGGGGGGAACAGACTTTATCTATGGTAATATTCTAGAAAACTTTTTAAGTAATGCAGAAGATACCTATTATAAATATGTAGAAAGTAATATGTATAATGATAGAAAGCAAGAATTGCCTGTAGTAGACGAAATAAAAATCGATAGTGTAGAACAAACAGAGTTTGCTTATGGCGAAGAGACGGATGAAGAGGCCTATGAAGTAACAGTATCATGGACTTATACTAATAAAGAGTTTAATGACTATCAAAAAGAAGCAACATTAATCTTTATTCACGATGGTATAAAACTTTCTCTAGTAGAGCTAAAATAGAAGCATTGCTTCTATTTTCTTTTTGCTTTATAATAAAGGTAGCGATGAAAATCGCTATAGAAAGGATAGAATAAAATGATTTTAATTGAATATCCCAAATGCTCAACTTGTAAAAAAGCAAAGAAATATTTAGAAGATAATTCTATAAAATATATAGATAGAAATATAATAATGGAGACACCAACAAAAGAAGAGCTAAAAGAGTGGATAGAAAGATTCTCTTTTCCACTAGATAGACTATATAATACTAGTGGAATGAAGTATAGAGAATTAAACTTAAAAGAAAAAAGAAAAACAATGACTCTAGAGGAACAATTAGAGTTATTATCATCCGATGGGATGTTACTAAAAAGACCAATCCTAATAACAGAAAATAAAATGGTAACAGGATTTAGAGAATTAGAATGGAATAAAGTAATTGAGGAGGAAAGAAAATGAAAGAATTAGTTTTAAAAAGATGTAAAAAATGTGGAGCACTAGTAAAAGTGTTAGAGGAAGGTGCTGGAAAATATATTTGTTGTGGAGAAGAAATGGAAATATTAAAAGCAAATAGTACAGATGCAGCATTTGAAAAACATGTGCCAACATATGAAAAGGAAGGAGAAAATATTCATATAAAAGTAAACCATGTAATGGAAGAAGAGCACTATATTGAATGGATTTTAGTAAAAATGGAAAAAGAAAATAGAGAAGTATTACTACAGCCAGGAGATACACCAGAAATGATAGTACCATATGAAAAAGGAGCTTTAATCTATGCTTACTGCAATAAGCATGGTTTGTGGAAAACGGAGGTAGAATAATGAGTTTAGAAGCCTTAAACAACCTTAGCTATGGAATGTATATTGTCACTACAAAGCAAAACAATAAAAATGTAGGTTGTTTCATTAATACAGCAATGCAAATCACTTCAAAAAATCCTATCATAGCAATTAGCTTAAATAAAGAAAATTATACAAATCAAGTACTAAAAGAAACAAGAAAGTGTGCGATATCTGTATTGACAGAAAAAGCAAGTCAAGAATTAATATCTAAATTTGGTTTTTTTTCATCAAGAGAAATTAATAAGTTTGAAGATAGAAATTTTCAATATGTAGAAGAACTACCAGTAATTTTAGAAGATACATGTAGTTATATCATAGGAGAAGTAATAAGAGTAATAGATGTAGAAACTCACGATATATTCTTAATTCGTGTATTACAAGCAGAAAATGTATTAGATGATACACCAATGACATATAGATTTTACCATGAAAATTTAAAGGGAAAGGCTCCAAAGAAAGCACCAACGTATCAAGAAGAAAAAGTAGAAAATAAGGGTAATAAATACCAATGTGCTATCTGCGGATATATTTATGATGACAGTAAAGAAGATATTAAGTTCGAAGATTTACCAGATGATTGGACCTGTCCAATGTGTGGAGTAGGAAAAGATAAATTTATAAAGTTATAAGAGGTAAAATGATAAAACCAGAAGAAGTAATGAAGACAATGGATGAAATATCGTATGGCTGGTTAGATATTTATGATAGGAAGCACATAAATACCATAGATAAACTAACAGAGCTATATAGAGTATCTTCTCCAGAAGAGGTATTGAAAAATAAAATAGGTATCTGCTTTGACCAAGTAGAGTTAGAAAGAAAACTATTTGAATTAGAGTATGAAACAAAATCATATGCAATATTTACAAGTCTAATAGCTCATAGCTTTTTAATATTACATAACGATGAAACCTATATCTATTTTGAGCATTCATCACCTATGAGTAAAGGAATTTATTACTTTTCTACAGAAGAAGAAGCTATAGCTGATGCTACAAGAAGATTCAGAGAAAATCATCATATTAAAGACAGCAAAAAAGTCGAATTAATATCATATCCACCTCTGGAGCAAGGAACTACATTTTCAGAAATCAAAGATATTGTATATAAAGAAAAAGAAAAAAGAGAAGGCAATAAAATATAACCTTCTTTTTTTTGTATAAAAAAAGCAAGCATTTCAGCTTGCACATAATTTATCCAGTGGGATCTTCTACATCAGTAGGTGGAGTGGGTTCAGGTTCTGGCTCAGGTTCTGGTTCAGGTTCAGGTTCAGGTTCTGGTTCTTCAGGGTCTTTTATGCAAATTCCCTTAGAACTATCCCATGTATAACCATCTTGGCATTCTTTAGGAAGAGTTGTATTGCTATCTTCTTCCTCACTGTCGTCTTGACTTGCTTGACTACCACCTAAAGTCAATGTCACACTTCCACGAATTTTGTCGATTCTTTTGCCAGCAGGATACTCCTGATTGATAACATAACCGTTACCACCAACAAAAGTAACACTGATACCTAAACGGCTAGCAGTAGCTCTAGCTTGTGCCTCACTATCACCAGTAAAATCAGGAAGTAGAGTATAAGCACTACCAGACTTATAAGGACCATATCCAATAACTTCTTTTTCATATGGTTCATTGATAGAGAAACTAAATTCTTTAATTACTTTATGTTCTACCAAACCAAGATTTTCTTTCATTGCTCTAACAACATCTTTTTTACTTTGTTCATTAGGTACATAATTATATAAAACCATTCTCATACGTTCATCATAAATCATTTGACCTTGACCTTGTAAATATAATTGCTGAATATTAATTAAATTAGAGGCTTCTTTAGAAGCACTACGCTTAATAATATCTTTACCTACATTATAGAAAGATAAGATTTGCTTTGTTGTTAAATTAGTATCTAAACTATTTGAAATGGTATCTAAAATATCCATAAAACTAGATACTTTAGTAATATTTTTCATTTTATCAAGTAATGCCATAACAATTTCTTGTTGATGTAGACCACGTCCAAAGTCTCCATTGACTAGCTGTTTTCTATTTCTTGCATAAACTAAAGCCTGTTCTCCGTTTAATGTTTGTAATCCGGGCTCAATACATACTTGGCTACCTCTAGATGAATCATCAGTACATAATGTTTGAGAAGCATCTACATTAACTTCAACTCCACCAACAGCATCAACCAATTTAACTAACCCTTTAAAGTTAATCTTAGCATAATAATCAATATTAATACCAAAATAGTTTTCAATAGTTTGCATCATACAATCAGTACCGTATCCAGCAGCATGAGTAATTTTATTTTCTGCCTTATCACTCCAGCAAGCAATTGGTACATAACTATCACGTGGAATAGAAATCATAGTAGCATTTAATGTTTTAGGATTAAATGTAATTAATATTAAAGTGTCTCCATTAGCAATTGCATTTTTTTCTAGTACTTCATCAGTAGAATCAATTCCCATAAGTAACATAGTAAATGGTTCGGTAATAGATTTACCACTAGAGCTCAACTCTTCATCAGAAGTATCAGATTTCTTCATTTTTTTATCTTTAGAAAGAATAATTTTTGTATCCGTTCCTACATCTTCATAACCAGTAACATTAGAAAACATATCTACATAGTTATCAGTGATAAAAATTGCATCAACATCTCCAGCATATAAGTCCACTAACATAGTAGAATAATCATCATATTTCTTGATTTCATTATCATCTTCTAATTTATTTTCTTTAATCATCTCCTGTGGAATAATATAGCCATCAGGAGAATCTTTATCATTTAAAATTCCAATAGTATAATCTTTAATATCATCAATTTTATTAGCTTCATTATCACTCATAACAACAAGATCAGAAGTATAAGTAACATATTTTTTATTTAAACTGCTTAATTGCCCATAAGCATAGGCAATAACAAGACCAACAGCAAAACAAATAAGGGAATAAAGTAACATAAAACTTATTAATCCAATACGTTTACTTCGCTTTTTCTTTCTCTTTTTAGAAGCGATACGAACTTTAAGAAATAATATCAAATCGATAAATATTAAGACTCCAATAACAATATATCGTATTAAAGTTTCAATAGAACTAAGTAAAAATATTTCATAAATAGCAAATCCACTACACGCAAGTGCTATTATCAGAAATATAGATAACACAATTTTAATTTTTGATTTTTTTTCTCTCGTTTCATTTTCTAACTCATGTTTAGCCATAATTACCTCCCAAGAAATCTTATCATCTAGCTTTTACTATTATACCTAAATTTAACTATTTTATCAACCCAGTAGAAAGGAATTCAATAATAAAAAAAATAGATTGTAAAATAATGTAAAAACTAGTCGAAAAAAGTAGTTTTATGAAAAAAGTATTACCTAGATATTGTATAATATAATTGAGAAACTATAAGGAGGGGAATATGAAAAAGAAACTTTTACTTTTAAGTCTAATTGTTTTAGGAATCATACTTTATCCAAAAGAGACATATGCATTCTCCTCTGAAGATTATAAAAATAAATCTTTATGTGGTACTTATGAAGTGGCAGGAATGCATGCTGACGGAGTAATTGATCCTGTTGCTTGCTTTAGTGGATTTGAAGATGCTCAAGCCTGGATGAGAAATAATGGAGCAGAAGACTTAGTAATCTTTCATAGATTGAATGGGAAAACGGTAATATTAGATGCGAATATGGCTTTAGTAGATTTATCTGTTCATTCTGGAACATTAAATTTTTATACAACGAAAGAAACTGCAGATGCTTATACTTACATGAATAATGAATCTACTTATGGTGGAACTGATGGAGCATTTATTGAAGCAGCATATTCAAATCTACGTCAAATATTTATGGCAAAGGTAAAAATTGCTAACTTCACAGGATGGGTTGCAGTAGATAATTATGAGATTGTTCCAATCACCTGGGTAAAGTCATCTAGCAGTTATACAGTAACCGAGGAAAGTATTCGTCACAACTATGTAACCAAAGTCCAAAACTCTTATAACGGAAATTCTGGCAATACAATAGGGCCAAAACCAGACATGTTATCAACTGGTACTTATTACAGTTATGATGGGCATTTTTTCTATAAAGATAGAAAGACAATGTTAAAAGACTATAAGAATAATACGCACAATAATGCTGTAAATAAAAATGATGAGTATTATAACTATTATATGTACTTATCAAATCATACAAGAACAAACTATTCTAGTCAAAATATAGATGAATATATTAGAAATAACATGGGCTATTATAGAGAAGTATTTGGAAATGCTGCATCTTCTGGAGCATCACGTCTATATGGAAAAGGACAATTTTTCTATTATGCACAAGAAAAACATGGAGTAAATGCTGTTTTATCTCTAAGCTTAAGTAGAAATGAAACAAGAAATGGAACAAGTAATTTATCCATTAACAAAAATAATGGATTTGGATTAGATGCAGTCGATAGTAGTCCAACAAACAGTGCAGATTGGTATGCTACATTTACAGAAAGTATCTTAGAATATGCCTCTCATTGGATTACCCAACGTTATGCAGATGTTACACAATGGCACTACTTTGGTCCACAATTTGGAAACAAAGGTATTGGTATGAATGTAAAATATGCATCAGACCCATACTGGAGCGAAAAGATGGCTGCAAATTATTATTCTCTAGATAAATCCAAAGGTTTACAAGATTACAATTACTACCAATTAGGAGTATTAAAACAAGGAGCTGTTATTGCTAGAAGTGATGCTAAAAATTCTGCGAAAGAAGTATATAAATTTCCAGAAGCAGAAGATGCAGTTGTCATTGTAGGTGAAAAAGAGGGAGATGTCGTAAATGGTGATGCTACTTGGTATGAATTAGTAAGCGACTTAAACTTAGATGATAATTACAATGAACAAGCTGATGGAAAAGATTATAATTGGAATAAAACTGTGTATGTTCCTGCAACATATATTAAAAAGATAAATAAAGGTAAAAATGGTTATATTTCTCCAAATTCTGTAACTAAGTATCAAGATAGTGAATATGAATACGATTTATATGTCGAAGATACTACTTTGAAACCAAAAGTTGCAAAAAGTGTAAAAGAAACAAGTTTTTATTATGATTCAGCATTAACAACAAAAAAAGATCAAAAACTAGTAAATAACCGTTATGTAATGGTTTATAGTGCAGCTTATGATAAAAATGGAGTAGCTGTATCTTACTTAGTAACATCAGATTATTGGCATGATCAAAAAGAATGGGTACCAGCGAATAGTATTACTTTTGTAACCAGTGATTATGGTAAATTCTCTGTAACGGCATCAGGTAACCAATATACCTGGGTAAATAGTAATACACAAGATATAGAAGCAACAAAGATTAGTGGACAATATCATAATTCATATGCTCCAATATTAGAAGAAAAAGTAGTAGATGGACAAACTTGGTATAGAGTACCAGTAGATATCTCTGGAACAACAAATGAATTTGGTTGGACATTAGCTAGTGCACCAAATGTTTATGTAGAAAAGAGAAATGCCAAAGCGGAAAACACAGCACCAATCATTACTGCTAGCAACAAAACTATAGTACAAGGAACAAAATTTGATTATAAAGCTGGTGTAACTGCTACAGATAATGAAGATGGACCACTAACAGACAAAATAGAAGTTGTAGAAGAAACAGTAAAAATAGATGTGGTTGGTTCTTATCAAGTAACTTATAAAGTAACAGATAAGAATAATGCAACAACAACGAAAACAATTACTGTAACAGTAACAGAAAATCAAAAACCAGTAATTAACGCAGAAGATAAAGAAGTAATTCAATATAGAGAACTAGATGAGTTAGATGGTGTAAGTGCAACAGATCCTGAAGATGGAAAAGTTGAAGTAAAGGTAAAAGAATCAACGGTTAAATTAGAGGAGCCAGGTACTTATGAAATTACTTATGAAGCAACAGACTCTTATAAACAGACAACAACAAAAACAATTAAAGTAACAGTAATCAAAGACGAAGCTCCAGTAATTAATGCAGAAGATAAAACAATTACTCAAGGAACGAAATTTAAACCATTAGAAGGAGTAACTGCAACAGATAAAGAAGAAGGAGAAATCAAAGACATTGAGGTAATTAAAAATGATGTCAATGAAAAAGTAATCGATACCTATGAAGTTACATATAAAGCTGTAGATAGTTACAAAAATGAAACGACAAAAACAATTAAAGTAACAGTAGTAGAAAACCAAAAACCAGTAATTAACGCAGAAGATAAAACAATCTATCTAAATGAAGAATTTGATCCATTAGAAGGAGTAACCGCAGAAGATCCTGAAGATGGTAAAATTAAAGAGATTGAAGTAGTAGAAAATAATGTTAAGACAGATGAAGTAGGAGAATATACTGTAATTTATAAGGTAGAAGACTCTTTCGGAAATGTTGTTGAAAAAGAAATCACAGTTACTGTAGAAGAAAAGAAATTAGAGGAAAAAGATGGAACTTTCTATTTTGAATATTTAAAGAAAGTAAATGGAAAGTTGCAGATAAAAGGATACAACGCTATAAAAGGTATTGATCATACTTTAGATACAGATATTTCATTCTATATAGTTTTTCAAGACTTAAAGACAGGAAAAGAGTATACACAAGAATTAACAAGAATCACTGATAAAGAAGAAATAACAAGACCTGTATATAGTACAGATGGTAAAGACTATACATATTCATGGTTTAAAGGAAACTTAGATATTGATAGCTTACCAGACGGAGATTATAATTTATACATAGTAACAGAAAGCAAAGATTACTATGCTAAATCAAAAGTAAATAATAAAGTATTAAAAGAGCAAGTAGCAGAATATACTAGTGAAAAAACAGTAACAACAAGAAATGATTATAGAGATGTTGAGATGCCTTTACAATTTGTAATTAGAACAGAAAAAATAGCAGAAAAAACTGCAGACAGTTTATATAATCAATATACACAATATCGTACGTTCGCTATTGAAAATAACAAATTACATATAAAAGGTACTGCATATTCTATGGGAATGAATTTATCAACCAGTCAAAAAGTAACAAGAGAAATTATTTTTGAAAATCAAGATAATTATAAAACTTATAGTTATGATTTAGGAAGTATAACAAACGGTCTTTATGAAGTAGGATCAGCTCTAAATGATGGATTAGATAAGACAAGAGCATGGTTTGATAAGACAATAGATATTAGTAATATTCCTACAGGAACATATACAATTTATATTGCAACTCAAAGTAATGTAAATGACTATAGTGAACTAACAGAGTTACTTTCTAGAAATCTAGATGATGTAATATTAGAAATCAACGGAAAAACTTATAGTTTTACAATTGATACCAATGAAAGATTTAGAATTGAAATGAATGTAGAATAAAGCCTCAAATGAGGCTTTCTACATACTAGTTTGAGACAAAAAAAGCAATCCAAAACGGATTGTTTTTTTAACCTTTATTAATCTTTAAAACATAAGTATCACAATGATTTAATTCATGTCCATCAATATCATCACTATTAACAACTAATCCAATACCAGGACCATTAGATACATAACTACAACTAAAATGAACACTAGAATACTTATTTTTTATATTATTACATGTAGTATTAGGATCATTAGAAATCAAATCTGGATAAATCCATACTGTAGTTGTAATACTTTTATCGCAAGTTGGAGTAGGAGCAGGAGTAGGGTTGCTACTACCGCCAGATGAACTAGAATTTGAACTTCCTGAACTGGAACTTCCAGAAGAGCTAGAATGACTAGAACTGCTGTTATCTTCGCGATATTCTGTCTGTTTTCCACTACTTATTGTAATAGTAATAGTAGTGCCACTACTAACTTTACTACCAGCACTAATAGATTGTTTAATAACAGTATTTTTTGATTTAGAACTACTTTGTGTTACAAAGTTATAATTAAGTCCAGCCTCTTCCAATGCTTCTGTAGCCTCTTTTTTACTCATACCAACGACATCAGGAACCTTACATTCTTTTCCATCTGAAATAGTAATAATAATGCTATCGCCATTCTTTATAGTGTCGCCTTTTTTATGAGAGTAAGAAATAACTTCTCCCTGAGGAACATCTTCACTGAATTCATGCTTTTCTTCATAAGCAATACCATACTTATCGGCCCATGCTTTAAATTCATCTAAAGACTTAAATTTTTCCATCACTAATTTACCCTTAGAAATAACAACTTTAACAGTAGAGCCTTGTTCTATTTTATCACCTTTATCATAATTAGCAGAAATAACACAATTTTCTTTTATAGAATCATCATATTGGTTAGTAAACTCTAACTTTAATTTATTTTCTATTACCCAGTTTGTAATTTCAACCATGCTCATATCTTTTAGATTAGGTACTTTAATACTTTTTCCTTTACTAATTGTAACAACAACTTTATCTTCATCACTATTAACTTTTACCATAGTATTAGGTTGAATACTTTGATTAGAAACATTTCCACGTTCAATTTTATTAGAAAAATCTTTTTTGATTTCATATTTAATTTGATGTTGTTTTAAATATAAAGTAGCAGCAAATTCACTCATATCAGTTAAATCAACAAGTTTAACATCACTAGTATCTGCTTCTTCTCCTAAAGAAAAAGTAAGTTCTAGTTTTTCACTTCGCCTCATAGAACCAGAATCACTTTGTTCAATTACAGTATCTTGTGGACTAATAGATTCTCTAAAGCTAACCTCTACATTATTCAAATAATTATCTTCAACATAATTAATAACTCTCTCGGTATCCCAACCATTCATCTCTGGAACAATAATTTCTTTATCAGGATTAGGACCTTCACTAACAGAGACAGTTAATTCATTGATGTCTTTTACTTTTGTACCTTGTTCCATATCTTGTGAAATAATGCTGTAGGCTGGAACCATATCGCTATACTCATAATCTTGATTTAATGTAATATCATTCTTTTCTGCCCAGCGAACAACTTCCGTTAAGCTTTTTCCCTGAAAATCAGCAACTTGTCCGATAGAAGGAACACTAACAATCCCCAATGTAGTAAGCCCTCCAAATAAATTAAATAGTAATAAGAAAAAACTTCCCAAAAAGATAGTCCCTTTCTTACGATTAGGATTCGTAACACAAATTGCTATAAACAAAATAGAAAATATTACTAAAAGAACACTATTGATTAAAGAACGAAAGAAATTAACACTATTTGATCCCGTCCATAGAGTAATACCAAAATAAGCTAGGCTACTAACAAGAGTTAGAAATAAGAAAAAGTTAACAATAGGATGCTTCTTTTTCTTTTGAGACTCTCCCTTTTCTAAGGTAGAATTGTGATTAATTTCCCTAGTAATTTCTTTTGCTACAGTATCTCTATTATCTTTTACATAGTCACGTTTTCTACTTTGATTGTGATTATGACTATGATTATAATTATTATTTCGATAATTATTTTTATTATAATTATTTTTCTTCTGTGCCATTATATCACCTCATTATCTTATATATACATTATATAATATCAAAAAAGAAATAGAAACAAATTACAAAAACTAGACTGTAAAGTATACAAAAAAAGTAGAGTATGATAAAATAAAAAAGGAAAGGTGAAAATATGAATGCTTGGTTAAAAAAGAATTTCAATACATTATTAATTATTTTTATTTTATTGCAACCAATATTAGATTTAATTACCGGATTTGGAATCCATATATGGAAAATGGATATAACAATAGGAATTATTATTAGAATGATATTTCTATTAGTTATTTTATATAGTGTGATGTTTGTCTACAAGAAAAAACAAAATTGGCTATATTATGGAATACTAATTGTTTACGGACTCCTTTATGTATTAGGAATAATATTATTTAAAGATGGAGTAGGGCTATTCTCTGAAATACAAGGATTATGCCGAGTATTCTATTTTCCAGTATTACTAATTGCTTTATATAGTATAAAAGATAAAATTAAAATTAGTAAAATGACTTTAATGGTAGTATTAGTTACATATTTAGTATGTATATTAGTACCAAATTGTCTAAATTTAGGTTTTGAAACTTACGAGATAACAAAAGCAGGAACCTTAGGATTCTTTAATTCAGCAAATGAAATTAGTGGTATCATTTCACTACTTACACCAATTATGATTTTAATATTTGTAAGCAGTAAAAAAATAATACCAGCAGTTATCATTTCGTGTATATATTTGTATGTAATTTTAACAATCGGTACGAAAACGCCACTATTATCGTTAGGAATTACTATATTCTTTACTTATTTATGGTTTATTTATAATGCAGTAAAAGTAAAAAAATATAAAAGAATTGGAATTAGTTTAATAGCTTTAGTCTTATTTACAACAGCTTTAATCTTAATTTTACCAAAAACTACATTCTATAAAAATATTGAAACCCATCTAAATTATCTAAAACTAGATAACGTAACAGAAGTGTTTGAAGATGAAAAATTAGTAGATCACTTTATCTTTAGTTCTAGACTAAAATTCATGAAGGAAAGACAACAAGATTATATGGATGGAAATATTTATCAAAAACTATTTGGCATAGGATACCTAAATAATCAAAAAGAAGCAAAAGCTGTAGAAATGGATTATTTTGATATTTATTACAATCATGGAATAATAGGATTTATATTATTCTTTGGAATATATGGATATTTCTTCTACTTAATCATGAAAGAAAGACGAAAATTAGATTTTGAACAGTATATGCTATACATCAGTATTTTACTAAGTATCTTTCTATCATTCTTCACTGGCCATATCATAACAGCACCAGCAGTCAGTATTTTAGTAACAGTCCTACTTTTAATGCTAGTAAAACAAAAGAAAAAAAGATTACTATTTACTGCTCATAGCTTAAATGTAGGAGGAATAGAAACTGCTTTAATAAATTTAGTAAATAGAATTAATTTGGAAAAATATCAAGTAGATATTTTATTAGAAAAAAAAGAAGGCATTTTCTTAGATAAAGTAAAAGAGGAGATTACAGTAAGAGAATTTAAAGTTTATAATAATAAAAATGTAATCATAAGAAAAATATTAAACTTATCTAAACGATTAATTTATACAGCAACAGATTATCATACTTATGACTTTAGCTGCTGCTACGCTACATACAGTTTAAGTGGAAGCAAACTATCTAAAATAGCATCAGTAAATAACAGTATATATATTCATAGTAATTATGAACATCTATATACAAAAGAAAAAGATTTTAGAGAATTTTTTGATAATCGAGATATAAGAAACTTCAAACATATTATCTTTGTATCTAATCAAGCTAAAGATTCATTCTTAAAGTATTATAAGGAAGAAGAAACAAAATGCTTAGTACTAAATAACTTTATTAATACAAAAGAAATAGAAGAAAAGAAAAAAGTAAAAATAGAAGAAAAAAAACCAAAAGATAAAACATTATTTATGTTTATAGGTAGATTAGATGACACTTCTAAAAAGTTAGGAAGAGCAATTCATCTAATAAAAGAAATAAAGAAAGCAGAGTTATGGATTATAGGCGATGGAAAAGATAAAGATAAATATCAAGAAATGGTAAAAAAAGAAAAACTAGAAAATAGAATAAAGTTTTTAGGAGCAAAAAAGAATCCTTTTCCATATATGAATATAGCAGACTATATTATCCTAACATCTGATTATGAAGGATTCCCTGTAACTTATTTAGAAGCAATAACTCTACATAAACCATTAATAACAACAATAGATGTAAGTGATGATAAACTGGATATTGGAAAAGACTATGCATTTATCATTTCAAAAGATCAACAAGAAATGGTAAACCAAGTAAAAGAGATTTTAAAAGAAAATAAAAAGCCAAAGAAAATTGATGTTGAAAAACTACAATCTACCAGAATAGATGACTTTGAAAAATTATTTGACGGGGTGATATAATGCCAAAATTTAGTATTGTAATACCAGTTCATAATGTTGAAAAATATTTAAAAAGAACTTTAGATAGTGTGTTTAATCAAACATATCAAGACTTTGAAGTGATTGTAGTAAATGATGGTTGCACAGATAAAAGTATGGAAATTGCTAAAAAATACAAAACAAAGATAATAGACCATAAACAAGTAGGAGTAAGTGAAGCCAGAAACATAGGAGAAAAAGAGGCAAAAGGAGAATACTTACTCTTCTTGGATAGTGATGATTACTGGGATAAAGAACTGTTGGAAAAGATAAACGATAACTTAGATAATAAGCCGGATTTAGTAAGGTTCCAAGTAAGAACAGTACAAGATACAGGAGAAGAAATGGATTACCCTGAAGTAGAATTTACAGGATTAAAGGGTGTAGAGGCATTTAATAAGATTGTAAACTTTCATTTTATAGAGAGTATATGGTGTTATGCTATTAAAAGGGAGTTTTATGAACATGCAAAATTTAAATTTAAAAAAGATATGATACATGAGGACTTTGGATTAACACCACTAATTGTAATAAAAGCCAGTAAGGTAAACTCAATATCGTATATAGGATATAATTATTATAGAAGATCCGGAAGCATCATGAATACACCAGACTATAGTTGGACACAAAAAAAAGTGCATGATTTCTATTATCACTATAATTATTTAAGAAAAGAAATAGAAAAAGTAAAAGGGGACACATCAATATTTAAAAGTTATATAGCGAATAGTATGTTAAAAAAAATATGTGAATTAAATAAAGAGGATTATAAAAAGTATAAAAAAAGAGTAAAAAAGGACAAAGTAGCAACAGATTTATTAACAGATACATTACCAAGAAAAATAAAAAAGGTAATAGTATCTATAAGTCCAAGGTTATATTATAAATAGAAGTAGAGGTGTCTTATGAAAAAGGAAAATAAAAAAGAAGTAAAAGTAACAAATGAAAAGAAAGAAAAAATATCTATTATAGTTCCATGCTATAACGAACAAGAATCATTGCCAATTTTTTATGAGGAAATCACAAAGATTGCCAAAGAAATGAAAAACCAAGAATTTGAATTTTTGTTTATCAATGATGGTAGTAAAGATAATACTTTAAAAATATTAAAAGATTTAGCCAAAAAAGATGATAGGGTAAGATTTATATCTTTCTCTAGAAACTTCGGAAAAGAAGGGGGAATGTATGCCGGTCTAGAAAATGCAACGGGTGATTATGTCGCAATTATGGATGCCGATATGCAAGACCCACCATCAATGATTAAAACAATGTATCAAGATATTAAAGAAGAGGGATTTGATTGTGTCGCATTATGCAGTCCTAGTCATAAAGGTTATGGTATCGTACGAAAGTTCTTTACTAATTGTTGGTATAAATTAATCGGTAAAATATCATCAACTCCACAAGTGCCAGGAGCAAGAGATTTCCGTTTAATGAAAAGAAAAATGGTAGATGCTATCGTAAATATGAAAGAATATAATAGATATTCAAAAGGAATATTTAGCTTCGTAGGATTTAATACAAAATGGATAGAATATGAAGCACCAGATAGAGTAGCAGGAACATCTAAATTTAATTTCTGGAAGTTATTTAAATATGCTCTAGAAGGAATATTAGCATTCTCAACTACACCATTAGTAATGGCTGCAATCATCGGATTGATTTTCTGTTTAATCGCTTTTATCGCAATCATTGTAATTATTATAAAAACATTAGCCTTTGGAGACCCAGTAGGAGGATGGCCATCACTTGCATGTATGATAATGTTTGTTAGTGGAGTACAATTATTCTTCTTAGGAATATTTGGAATGTATATGTCAAAACTATATCTAGAAGTAAAGAAAAGACCAATCTATATTCCATCTGAAACAGAAAAAGATGTAAAGGAAGAAGAAAAATAATATGATAGATATCAGTATTATTGTACCAATATATAATGCCGAGAGATATTTAAATAGATGTATAAAATCATTAATTAATCAAACAAAAGAAAACATAGAATTCATTTTAGTAAATGATGGATCAACAGACTCCTCTGAGGAAATAATAAAAAGTTATAAAGATAAAAGAATCAAATACTTTAAAAATAAAAATCAAGGTATTGGAAAAACTAGAAATTTTGGGATGAAAAAAGCAACAGGAAAATATATTATGTTCTTAGACAGTGATGATTATCTAGCAACCAATGCATGTGAAGAATTATTTAATAAAGCAGAAAAAGATAACTTAGACTTAGTAATAAATAATTTTTATAGAGTAGAAGAAGAAACAGAAAAGAAAGTTGAAGTAATTATTCCAGAATTTAAGAATACTACTTTAAAAGAAAATAAAAGGTTATTACTAGATGTTAACTTGGCCCCATGGAATAAACTATATAAAAGTGAGCTTCTAAAGGAAAATAAAATACAGTTTGTAGAAGATTTAAAATATGAAGATGCTCCATTTGTAGTAGAAGCTATGGATAAAGCTAAAAAAATAGGCTACATAAAAAAATTCTTAAATTATTATGTAATCCATAAAAATAGTGAAACAACAGTTAGAGATGAAAAAATATTTGATATTATAGAAATTGTTGATAAAATGAGAAAGTATTTTTCTAAAAGAAAAGAATTCACAGAAACTGTGGATAAACTATCTGTAAGAATACTAACTAACTATACAATCCAACAAAGAGTGCAACAGGACAAAGAAGTAGGAATGCAATTTATTGATAGAGCTTTCCAATATATGAAAGAAAACATATCAGATTATAAAGATAACAAATATTATGAAAATAGAGGCTTTTTGCGAAGAACGATTGAAAAAAATCAATTCTTAACAAAGGTTTATTGCAAACATTACAAAAGCAGATAAAGAATAGAGGTACTAGTATGATAAAAAAAATAAAAAACATAAAATTATCAAAGAAACAGCAAACTATTATCATTTTAGCAGCAATATTTATCATGATGTTAGTATTAAATTTATTAACTCCATTATTAGCTGATGATTATTCTTATGGGATAGGTCTAGATAAGACGAGAATCGACAGTATAATAGATATTATTAACTTTCAGGTAAATCATTATTTAACGTGGGGAGGAAGAACAGTTGCTCATACAATTGCACAATGCTTCCTTCTTTTCCCTAAATGGATTTTTAGTATTGCCAATACATTTATTTATGTTGCACTAATATATTTAATATATTTACATGCAAAGGGAGATAATACCAAGGATAAACCTTTACTATTATTATTAATTCATCTTGCATTGTGGTATTTATTGCCAGTATTTGGCCAAACCTGCTTATGGTTGGTTGGATCATGTAATTACCTTTGGACAACAGTAATTATTTTATTTTTATTATTGCAGTATAGAAAGGACAATAATAAAAACAACTCACTAAAAAAAGCAGTAGCGATATTCTTATTAGGAATACTAGCTGCTTGGACCAACGAAAACACTTCTGTTGGTTTGTTAGTAGTAATTATAGGATTATTAGTTATAAAGAAATTAAAACATCAAAAGTTAAAAAAGTGGGAAATTAGCGGATTAGCTGGTTCTATACTAGGCTTTTTAATTTTAATATTAGCTCCAGGTAATTTTGTTAGGTCTGAAAGCTTTGAAGATAATACATTTATATTGGTAAAGTTAATAAAACGAGTAATAGAAGATACAACAGCAATGCTTAATTATACTATGCCGCTATTGATATTAGGAGTGATATTAATTACTATCTATATTTACAATAGAAAAAAAATCAAGTCCGAAGTATTCGTATATATTTTAGCAGGCTTCTTAACAACTTATGCTATGGTTTTATCTCCAACATTTCCAGCAAGAGCATGGACAGGAGTGTTTGTTTTTTGGATAATCGCTTGCCTACAATTAATATACAATTTAGATGATATAAATAAAATATTTAATCCTATAATAACAGATACTATTATAATTTTATCGCTTTTTTATATAATCCCATTTATAAACACAACAAGAGATGTATTGAATTTAAATAGAGTTTGGACATCTAGAGTGGAATATATAGAAAAAGAAAAGTCCAAAGGAAACAAAGATATAGAAGTAGAAGCTTATTATAACGGTGGAAATCACAGTCCTAATTATGATGTGGCTGACATTGGAAGCTCAAAAAAAGGATGGCCTAATGAAGATGTTGCACATTATTTTAATATTAAATCAATCAAATCAATTAGCGAATAATTATGTAGATTAAAAATAGAAAGGTATCAATGATAAACAACAAATATCATTGAGGTGAAAAAATGAAAAAAAAGAAAAATAATAAAGATTGGAACAATATATGGAATGTATTTCAAGAATCATCACTTTTTTTATTAATAACAATTACACTAACATTAATTATAACCAATTTATTATTTGTTTTTAATATAACAATTACCAAATTTCATTTACCAATTATATACATTCTTTCATCAATCAGTTATATAATTTGGAAGAGAAAGGAATGGAAGAAATCTATTGTTGTTATATTAATTGCATCGATTGTATTTGTTGGATGTGCATACATTGCTACAGCAACATATGATGGAACTCCGGATGGTAACACGTATCATAAATTATCGGTAGGTGCTCTAAAAAATGGATGGAACCCACTTTATGAAAGTGTGGGGGATTTTAATAAAAAAGAAGGAAACCCATTTGATATTTATAAAGACAATGTAAACGTAAATTGGGCAGATCACTATGCAAGGGGAACAGAAACATTCGGTGCAGTGGTTTATGCATTTAGTGGAAATATAGAAACAGGAAAAATGTTTAATCTATTGTGGATTTATATAGGATTATTTATTATATTTGGATTGCTAAAACAAATGAATTTAAATACTTGGAAAAGTCTACTAGTAGCAATAATTCTAGCATTTAATCCTATTATCTTAGTACAGATAGCTAACTATTATTTAGATGGTGTTTTAGCAATTAGTCTATTTATTATTATATTATGTTGTCTATTGCAATTTAAAAAGTTATCAAAAGAAGAAGAAAAAAACAACTATCTTATTTTAGCAATGTCAATTATATGGTGTTGCAATGCTAAATTTACTGGTCTAGCTTTTGCAGCAGTATTTTGTGGTATATATTATCTATACAAGCATATTAGAAACTACATAAGAAATAAAGATAGTTTTAAAAAAATATTTATTAAAGATACATTATTTTATATAGTTACCGTAATAATTGCTATTGTAGTGGTAGGAGGATCAACTTATACAAAAAATTTAATTGATCATGGGAATCCACTTTATCCATTATACGGAAAAGGTCATGTTGATAATATGGTAATGATGGAAATTCCAAAATCATTACAAAAAGAAAATAGATTAACAATATTCTTAACAAGTATTTTTGCAAAAGGAGAAAATGTTTCGCCAAGTTACTCTAACGAAGGAAACGAACCGGATATAAAAATCCCATTAACTTTTTCTCAAAAAGAACTAGATAATTATTCTATACCAGATATTAGAATGGGTGGATTTGGACCATTATTTAGTGCAATATTTATTCTAGGAATAATTGGCACCGTAATAATAGTTATAGAATATATTAGAAAAAAAGATTGGAACCAATTAATCCCTTATGGCATTACATTGGTATTGATTACGTGCTTAATTTTACTTTTAGATGGAGGATATTGGGCAAGGTATATACCATATTTCTACTTAGTTCCTGTATTTGTATTAATTCATTACTTTCAAAAAGAATTTAAATTAAGTAAGGCTGCCAATATTTTTGCATTGATAATTGCTTTCATCTTCATAATAAATTCTGGTCTAATTTTAAGAACACAATATCACAGTATTACTAATAACAATTCATATGTTCAAATTAGATTAGATGAATTTCAAACATATGCAAAAGAAAACAAAAATAAAGAAATCTTAATTAATCTACAACATCATGGTATTCAAGGTGTGCAATATAATATTGATGATTTAGGAATTAAAAACTATAAATTAACAGATAAAAAACAGAAAAATGATGCTTATATGTTTACTTATTAAAATCCGAAGGAGGTAAAAGATGAAAAAAGAAAGATTGCAATATTGTGATGCACTCAAGACAATTGCCATATTTTTAATAGTAGCAATTCATGTTCTTGCCTTCTTCAGGGATACTTATGTTTCTACTAATAGATTATATTATACATTAATTACTTTTGTAGACGCTTTGACTAGAGTGGGTGTTCCAATATTTTTTATGATTACAGGAACATTCATGCTTTCAAAAAAACGAGAAGAAAAATATTCGACATATTTATTAAAAAGATTACCAAAATTAGTGATACCTTTCTTTCTAATTTCTATTATTTATTATCTATATGAAAATAATAAAAATGGTATGACAGGCAGCTTACTAAACTTTTTGCAAGTATTTACTTCATCTGGTGGAGTCAAATATCATTTTTGGTTTATGTATATTATTATAATGATATACATATTTATTCCATTTCTAAGAGTATTAGTACAGAATTTAAAGAAAAAAGAATTAAGAAATTTGATAATTATAATCTTTGTTTTAGGTAATGTTTTAAAAACAATTAATTACTATTTAGGAAATTATAATTATAATTTATTTCGTGGCTTTTGTCTAAGTGATTTGGTAACATATATAAACTATGTTTTATTAGGATATTATTTATATACATATGAAGTTAATACAACTCTTAGAAAAAAAATTTATATATTAGGAATAATCTTTATTTTAATTCTACCATTTGCAGATATGCTATATATCGATAATGCTCGAAATGATGCTATGCTTACCTGTGTTTCTATTTTCCCATTTATTCCATCTATCGCATTTTATTTACTATTTAAGTATAATTATAATCAGTGGAAAGTACCAGCAATTATAACAAAAATAATTAATATAATTGCTCCTGTCACTTTGTATATTTATCTACTTCATGTAATTATTATGGAAGTAGTCATGAAATTAATTAACAAATTTTGGTTTCCACAAAATATATTTGAAAATGCCATATATTACTTTGGTGTATATATAGTTACATTCGTTATAACAAGTATATTAGCTATCATATGCAATCGTACATATAATTTTTGTGAAACTAAGGTAAATGGAATAATCAAAAAGAAGGAGTCCGCAAATGAAAAATAAAGCGATTAAATGGTTTAAAGAATATAAATGGATTATAATTGTAGGGACATTTCTCTCTATGCCAATGATTGCTAAACATTTTGTATTAGGACACGACAGCTTATATCATGTGGCTAATATTGATACTTTATCAACTGCAATTAAAGATTTGAACTTTTCCAAAATCTCCCCAGTTATTGCGGGTAATTTAGGGTATGGAGGAGCAATATTTTATCCTAAATTACCACATTTTTTCTTAGCGATAATCACTGCAATACTATCATGTTTTAATCTTGGCGCCTCAACAGCAGTTAATATAGGGTACATGATAATAATCATTCTATCTGGAATTTTTATGTTTAAATTATTAAAAATTCTTTTTAAGAAAAAAAACATGGCCTTATTAGGAAGTGCAATATATATTACTATGCCGTATTTCTTAAGCGAAATGTTTGTTCGTTCCGCTTTAAATGAAGCGGCTTTGTATATTTTTATGCCACTGGTGTTTATTGGACTGTTATACTTAAAAGACTTAGACATTAAAAAGTTTTATATTTATTTCATTATAGGGTATTTTGGAATAATAAATTCTCATTTAGTCCTTGCAGTATATTTTACTATAGTTGTATCTCTATATTTGTTAATAAACATAAAAGATTATATTGCAAAAGAAAGGTTAAAGCATTTATTTATCAGTGCTGGTATACTACTTATTTTATCATTACCAACATTTGTACTAATGTTAGAACATAAAGCCACAGGAATATATGCAGTATTCAATTCAGAAATAATGGGAAGTACAGTAGAAAATGTAAAGGCATATAGCTTAAATATAAATAGTTACCTAAATATGGATTTATTAACCGAAAATGTGATTCATTACTTTATAAATATTGTAGTAATAGTTTTATCAATCATGGGAATTATATATCTTATATTTAAAGAAAAAAATAAAGACACTAAGATAAAAATTTATGGATTTTTAGGAATACTAATTTTATCCTTAATCATGGCAAGTAGATTATTTCCATACGAATATATTCCTGAATTATTATTGTCAATTCAATTTGCTTGTAGAATAGAAACATTTATTTGTTTTGTATTAAGTATCATTGCAGCCTATAGCCTAAAGTGGATAACATCAAAAGTAACATTAACCAATATTGTAATAATAGTAACAATCTCATTTTCTTGTCTAATTGCAGCAGTAATCATAAACGGAGCACCATTTGCCTCAAATATATCATGGGATAAATATGCAGGGATGGGATTTCAAAAAGAATATTTAACAATGAATGGATTAAAAAACTTAGATTATATTGATAAGAGGGATACAGATATTAAAATTTTGTCAAAGGATAGTAACGTAAAAATAACAAATATAAATAATCATATACCATATTTGTCATTTGACATATCCAAAAAGGAAGACAAGGAAACACTAAATTTAGAATTACCAAGGCTATACTATTTAGGATATAAAATCACACTAACAACAAAAAATGGAGAAAAAATAAATTTGAATTACAAAAATAATAAATATGGATTTATTAAAATAACAGTTCCAGAAAATGGCCATATAGAAATGAAATATACGGGAACTTTACTATATCAAGTGTTCTCATGGATTCGAAATATAACAATATTAATATTTATTGTTGTCGTGATAAAATATAAATATAATCAGAAAAAAGAAAAGAGATTATCTAATAATTTGTAGAAAAAAAGTTTATATGCTATAATGTAGTAGCAAACAAAAATAGCACAGTAATATATTGGAGAAACGAGGTATTGATGTGGAAAAAGATATTGCAATCAAAGTAACACATGTGTCAAAGACATTTAAGCTTTACTATGATAAAGCGAATACATTAAAAGAAAAAATATTATTCTTTTCAAAAAAAAGTAAAAGTAAAGATTCTATTTTACATGTGTTAAATGATATTAATCTAACCATAAAAAAAGGAGAAAGTGTTGCTCTAATCGGAACAAATGGTAGTGGTAAATCAACGTTATTAAAATTAATGACAAAAATTATTTATCCAAACAAAGGTAAAATAACTACTAATGGAAAATTAACTTCACTTTTAGAATTAGGTGCTGGATTTCATGATGATTTTACAGGAAGAGAAAATATCTACTTTAATGCATCAATTTTTGGATTAACAAGAAAACAAATTGATGAAAAAATTGATGAAATTATTGAATTTTCAGAATTACATGATTTTATTGATAACCCAGTAAGAACATATTCCTCAGGAATGTATATGAGATTAGCCTTTTCGGTAGCAATCAATGTACAAGCAGATATTCTTTTAATCGACGAAATATTAGCGGTTGGAGATCAACACTTCCAAGAAAAATGTTTCAATAAACTAAAGGAATTAAAAAAAGAAGGAAAAACAATTGTTATTGTTACTCATAGTATGAATCAAGTCAAACAATTCTGCGATAGAGCTGTATGGTTATATAAAGGTGAAGTTAGAATGGACGGAAAAGTAGATAATGTATTAGAAGAGTACTTGAAGGTGTGTGGATAAAATGAAAGTATTTAAAGAGTTATATAATTATAGAGAATTATTAAAAACTAATATTAAGAAAGAGATTCGTGGTAAATACAAAGGATCTTGGCTAGGAGTTTTATGGACTTTCTTAAATCCATTATTAATGTTAGCTGTATATTCGTTTGTATTTCCATATATCTTAAGAGTAAATGTAGAAAACTATACAATTTTTATGATTGTAGCTTTAATCCCATGGAACTTCTTTACTGCTGCAATCCAAATGGGAACCGGTAGTGTAGTAGCCAATGGAGCAATCTTAAAGAAAGTATATTTTCCTAGAGAAATTATTCCAATCTCAATCACAACAAGTCAATTAGTAAACTTTTTAATAACTTGTATTATCATGTTTGCCTTTATTATTTTTAGTGGAGTAGGATTTTCAATTCATTTATTACTATTCCCAGTATTAGTATTAATTCAATACCTTATTACACTAGCATTAACATTTATTTTATCAGCTATAACAGTCTTTGTTAGAGATATTGATCATTTTGTAAGTGTAATATTAATGCTTGGATTTTATGCAACACCTATTGTATATCAAGCTAATATGTTACCAGAAAAATTTCAATGGATATTAAACTTAAATCCAATGGCACAGTTAGTAGAAGCATATAGAGATATTCTTTATTATCATCAAATGCCTCATTGGTCAATATTAGGAATTTGGGGAGTATTAAGTATAGTATTGGTAATAATTGGATATTTAATATTTAAAAAGCTAGAAAAGAGCTTTGTAGAAGAACTATAAACAACCGATAGGTTGTTTTTATTTGTTTTTGTATTTTAAACATGTTACAATATTATTGTAAAAATAGAAAGCTAAGAAAAAGAAAATCAAAAAAGTGAATATGTATATATTGAAAGGAGAACATATGAAAAAGAAATCAATTTTTTTATTACTACTATTATTATCACCAACAATTTCTGTATCAGCTGAAGAGATAGATACATCATCAGTGGTGGAAGATTATACAGAAATAAAAGAAACTATGCCCCCTACAGAATCAACATCTCAAATAGTTAATGAAGAACAGAAAATAAAGCAATCAAAGGAAGCAACACAAACAGGATGGGTTGAAGAAAACGGCAAAAAATATTATTTGGAAAATGGTTCTAAGGTAACAGGGTTTAAAAAAATCAACGAAAAGGTATACTTTTTTTCAAGGGATAATACTCAATATGGAGTAATGAGAACAGGAAAGTTTCAGATAGGTAATTTTTATTACTGTTTCGATAATACAACAGGAGCAATGTTTACCGGATTATTTGAATATAATAATCAAAAATATTATGCAAATAATAATGGAGAACTACAGCTTGGATATCAAAGCGTAGATGGAAAAACATATTTCTTTTCAAGAGATAAAACAATGTATGGAGCTCTAAAAACAGGAAAGTTCGAAGTAGATGGACAATATCGAATTTTCAATGAATACCTACAAACCGGATTATTTGAATATAATGGTCAAAAATATTATGCAGATGATGAAGGAAATCTTCAACTAGGATTCCAAAATATAGAGGGAAAGAAATATTTCTTTTCAAGGGATAATACTCAATATGGAGTAATGAGAACAGGAAAGTTTCAGATAGGTGATTTTTATTACTGTTTCGATAATACAACAGGAGCAATGTTTACCGGATTATTTGAATATAATAATCAAAAATATTATGCAAATAATAATGGAGAACTACAGCTTGGATATCAAAGCGTAGATGGAAAAACATATTTCTTTTCAAGAGATAAAACAATGTATGGAGCTCTAAAAACAGGAAAGTTCGAAGTAGATGGACAATATCGAATTTTCAATGAATACCTACAAACCGGATTATTTGAATATAATGGTCAAAAATATTATGCAGATGATGAAGGAAATCTTCAACTAGGATTCCAAAATATAGAGGGAAAGAAATATTTCTTTTCAAGGGATAATACTCAATATGGAGTAATGAGAACAGGAAAGTTTCAGATAGGTGATTTTTATTACTGTTTCGATAATACAACAGGAGCAATGTTTACCGGATTATTTGAATATAATAATCAAAAATATTATGCAAATAATAATGGAGAACTACAGCTTGGATATCAAAGCGTAGATGGAAAAACATATTTCTTTTCAAGAGATAAAACAATATATGGAGCTCTAAAAACAGGAAAGTTCGAAGTAGATGGAAAGTATCAAATTTTCAATGAATACCTACAAATTGGATTATTTGAATTTGAAGGAAACAAATACTATGCTAACAGTAAAGGAGTTTTACAAACGGGATTTCACACAATTAATGGAAAAAGATATTTCTTTTCTGGAGATAAAATTAGATTTGGAGTTATGAGATATGGTTGGATTCAATATAATGGGTATAGATATTATTTGGATTCAGATGGAACTGTAGTAACTGGTTATAAAAAAATTGACGGCCGTGAATACATGTTTGATGATCAGGGAAGAATGAACACCGGTTTTGTAACAATTAATGGAAATACATATTATTACTATGCTGATGGAACATTTGCTAATGACTGGCTACAAATTGGAAATAAAAAATATTTTTTCAATTCCCTAGGAGTACAAATAGGAGCAAATGTAAAAAAAGTAATAGATGTTTCTTATCATCAAGGCATAATAGATTGGGATAAGGTTATAGCAGAAGGAAGCGTAGATGGTGTAATATTAAGGATTGCAGCCGGCTGTGAAGAAGAAGACACACAGTTAGCTAGAAATATATCAGAATTAAAAAGGTTGGGAATCCCTTATGGTATTTATATTTACAGTTATGCAGAAAACTATAATGAAGGTAGATTATATGCTGAATTTACTGTAAATGTTATAAAAAAATATGGTATGAATCCAACTTTAGGAATATACTTAGACTTAGAATCAAATTCTGTAACTTCATATATGGGGGTTACTGAATATACAAATGTAGTAAATGGATATATGGATGTCATGAAAGCTAATGGTTATGGAAATAATACTAAAATATATACATATAAAAACTATGCAGACACAGCATTAAATAGTGAATATCTAAGGAGTCTAATCGCCTGGGTAGCACAATATAACCATTATTGTACATATACAGGAAGTTATGTTGGATGGCAATACTCTTCAACAGAAAAAATCCCAGGTATTAATACTAATGTTGATGTAAATGTATGGTTTAATTAAGGGGGATAGCTATGGAAAAAGAAAAGATTTCAGTTATTATCACAACATATAACAGAAGAACGTTTTTAGAAAAAGCAATAGAGAGTGTTTTTTCTCAAACATATCAAAATATAGAAATAATTATTATTGACGATTGTTCTAAAGATGATACAGCAAGTTTTTGCGAAAACTTAAAAGACCAAAGAATTAAATTTTATAGAAATGAGCACAATCAAGGGTGTGGCCCTAATAGAAAGAAAGCCTTAGAAAAGTACGCAACAGGAAAATACATCATATTTTTAGATGATGATGATAGTTTTACCAATAAGGATTATTTCAAAGCGGCTATAAAAATGTTAGAGAAAAACCAAAAACTGTCTATGGTATGTGCACCACATATCGTCTACGACAAGATGCACAATACAAAAACGGAAAAGCAATTTCCTTATAAGCAAATAGTAGATAACAAAGACTTTTTTCTCCATTTTGGAAATGAAAAATATCCAAAGCCGATAATCAGTATAGCTATTATTAGAAAAAAAGCCTTGGAATTCGCAGGGTATCAAGAAATGAAAATATTAAATGATACTACAATCTTTTTAAGAGCACTAATATATGGACCAATGGGATTTATAGACAAAATATCAGCACAATATTTAGTTCACGGTAATAATATCTCTTTTTCTTGTACTACAGATTTTATTATCGATAATCTTGAAGAAAAATATAAAGTTTATTGCAAAATACCAGAAAGCTTTGGTTTAAATAGTGAAGAAAAGAAACAATGGCTGATAAATCAATGTGATATTACAATTATATATTTTATTAAAGGATCAAAACCAAATTATTTTCACTTCAGGAAATTATTAACTTGGGTAAAGAAAAGATTGAAGGACAAGGCACTTATCAAGAATTATAAGGATATATATAAAGGAAATAAAAAATTAGAAAAAAGTATATAATCAAAGCAGGGCTGCAGTGCTCTGCTTTGATATTTGTAATAGTAATAAATATTTGATATAATGAAAAGGAAGAATAAAAGGAACAGAATAATAATAAAAAGAGGTGGATTATGGACTATAATTATCAAAAAAGACCTGGTAAAAAAATAGAATTAATAGGAGAAATAGAAAATAAAGAAAAACCAACTATCAGCATTGTTACCCCGTTTTATAATGGTGGAAAAACATTATTAGAAACTGCAAATAGTGTATTCAGTCAAACGTATCCATATTTTGAGTGGATAATTGTTGACGATGGTTCTAAAGATAAGGAATCGCTAAAAAAGCTAGATGAAGTAGCCAAGATGGATAAGAGAATTAAAGTATTTCATAAAGAAAATGGTGGACCATCAATTGCCAGAGATTATGGAATAGAGCATACTAGTAAAGATACGAAATATATATTTTTCCTAGACTGCGACGACATCTTAGATAAGACAATGTTAGAAGTTCTATATTGGACATTAGAAACCCATCCAGAAGGTTCTTTTGCTTATACTACTATGGTGAATTTTGGAGAAAGAGAATTTTTGTGGGAAAGATATTTAACAGTAGATGATCAAAAAGAAGAAAACCTAATTTGTATTAGTAGTATGGTAAGAAAAGAGGACCTACAAGAGGTTGGTGGTTTCGGCATTAAAGAAAAAGCAATGTATGAAGACTGGAATCTTTGGTTAAAATTATTGGAAAAGAAAAAAGTACCAATTCGAGTTAATTCACCAATTTTTTGGTATCGTACTAGTAACTCTGGAGAATTTTCTAGAGCAAATAAAAATAAAGAACAAGCAATGCGATATGTAAATGAGACAGCAAGTAGAATAACCGAAGATGTAGATATTATTCAATTCCCTAGAGAAGGAAAAAAATATGATACAGTAAAAGCACATCTTCAAATGGTACTGCCAAAATATAAAAAAAATAAAAAGACAAAAATTCTATTTATTATTCCCTGGGCGGTAACAGGAGGGGCTGATTTCTTTAATTTGGACTTAATAAAAAGATTAGATAAAGAAAAATATGAAGTAACTCTGTTAATGACAACACCAAGTGAAAATCCTATTAGACAACAATTCGAAGAAGTTTGCTCTACAGTATATGATATGTCAACATTCCTAGAACGAAGTGACTATTTAAATTTTGCAGATTATATTATGGAATCAAGAAATATAGATTTAGTTTTTGTAAGTAATACCCCATATGGATATTACATGATACCATATCTAAAGAGAAAATATCCAACTGTTCCATTTATTGATTATATTCATTCTGTAGATTTAAGGGATCCAAGGGAAAGCTTTGGCAGATGCTCTATGGACGTAGATAGTTATTTAACCAAAACATATTGTTGTAATAATTTTACAAAAAATCAATTGGAAAAAGATTACCATAGAACAAATGTAGAAACATTATATATTGGAACAGATGCTGATAAATTTAATCCAAAAAATTATGATAAATATGAAATGCGCAAAAAATATCATATTCCACAAGATAAAATAGTAATTTCATTTATCGCAAGATTATCTGAAGAAAAACGTCCAGAAATGTTTATAGAAATCGGTAAGCGTTTATTGCAAAATAATCCAAATTTATTCTTTGTAATTGCAGGTGATGGATATTTATATAATCCTGTTAGCAGTAAAATAGATGAGAATTTTACAATGCTAGGAATGGTTACAAGTGAAGATACAGTAGAAGTATATACTTTAAGTGACATGACATTAAACTGTTCATCATTAGAAGGATTAGCATTAACATCATATGAATCATTAGCTATGGGAGTACCAGTAGTATCAACTGATGTTGGCGGTCAAACAGAACTAATTGATGATACAGTAGGAGGGATAGTTCATTATCATAAAGATGCAACAGAAGAAGAATATGAAGAAGAGATTAATAATTATGTAAAAGAAACAGAAAGAGTAATAGAAAATTTAGACAAAATAAAAAGTAATTGTCGTAAAAAGATTTTAGATGGCTTTACCTTAAATATAATGGCAAATAAATTTGATAAAATATTTACAGAAAGCATAAAAAAAGAGAAAAATAAAAAGACTACTTATCCAATAAATGATTATATGGAGTATAATTTAGCAATAGAAAGTCTATATACAGATTATTTCTTTACTGTAAAAAATTACTTGGAAACAAAATTTGATATCTATTATGATCCAGACAGAAAGCCAAGAAAGAAAGGTAGAATTTACTATCTTAAAAGAAGATTATCCAAAGTTTTAAATAGAGCTCATGCTAAACAAGAAGCATTAAAAATTGCAAATGCTATAAGATGTCTATATAAGGTGTTTTATAATTTAGCATATTTCTTAAAATTCTTTATTTTATCGATACCAGCAGCTTTTGTATTATTTTATAAATTATTAATGAGAAATAGAAACAATTAATTAGAAAGTGTGGTTTTATGAAACGAAAGAGTTGTCTAGTAATAGGATATATGAACTTAAATTTTGGAGATGATCTTTTTTTCTATATTTTATTTAAAAGATATCCACAAGTAGATTTTTACATGTATCCACCATCTGTATTATTGGATAAATATAAAAAATGTTATAAAAAGTTCAAAAATGTTAAATTTTATGAAGAAGAAGAGTATTATATTAATGTTAGAAAAGACATAGTAGATAAAAATACTGCTATTAATTTATTTCCAATGATATGCGAAAGAGCAAAAAAAGTAGATTTTTACATCAATATTGGTGGAAGTATTTTTATTCAAAATGATAATTGGAAAAACGATGACAGATTTATTTTAAAAGACTTATTAAATGATAAAAAATCATTTATCATTGGATGTAATTTTGGACCAGGGGATGATGAATTTACAGAATTTTATAAAAACTGGTTTGCTAAATTTGATGATGTGTGTTTTAGAGATAACAAATCTTATGAAATTTTTAAAGAATTGCCAAATACTAGAAAAGCTACGGATATCGTACTATCAAATTGTAAAAAGAATTTAATATCTAATGCATTATATAAAAAGAATATCGCAATATCAGTAATTGATATTACAAATAATAAAAATTTAAAAGACTACGTAGATTGTTATTATGAGTGGCATATAAAAGTAATAAAAAATTATATACATAGAGGATATAATATAAATTTATTTTCCTTCTGTACAACTGATGGCGATTTAAAAGCCATTAATGAAATTTTAAAAGGAATTAATGAAGAAGATAAAAAGCATATAAAAGTAATACAATATAATGGTTCAATATCTCGATTTTTAAATAAATTCAAAAGAAATAAATATGTTATTGGCACAAGATTTCATTCAATCATTTTAGCCATTATGAATAATCAAGAATTCATCCCAATTTCTTATAGCAAAAAGACTGACAACTTTTTAAAAGATTTAGAATCTAGTATAAAAGCAGTACAAATAAAGGACTTAAATAAAAAATCAAAAAAGAATTTAAAATTTTATCATGTAATACAAGATTTTGACGCAGAAAAGCAATTTGAGAAAATAGATCAATATATAAAAAATAAGACACATTAGATATGTGTCTTATTTACATTTTCCTAGATTAACACAAGAATCATAATAAGTTGAGCGTTTTTTTAGTTCTTTATCTATATAACTATTACCATATATTTCACTTAACGTTTTTTTATTACTGAATAAATTAGTACCTAATCCTAATCTATCACCTTTAATTTTTACACCTAAAGCTGCTAGAGCAGTAGGATAATAATCAAATGTAGTAAAATCACGATTTTTAGTATGATCTGTTTCAACCGCAGAATTTAAATAAACATTATAGACTCGTCTTTCATAGTCATCGGGTAAGTTATTAAATGAACTAGTATTCATACTAAGATGATCACCAGCTAAAATGACGGTTGTATTATCATAAAAATCTTGATCTTGAATCCACTCAACAAATTCTCCAAGTTGTCTATCAGAACAATAAATAGCATTTAAATAAGGATTACTAGAATAATTTGGACAAAAATCACTTTCATACCCGTCAGGCATATGGGTGTCTACTGTTAACATAGTAAAATTGAATGGTTCATCACTGTCAGCAACTTTTTCTAATTCCTGTTTTGCATATTCATATAATATTTCATCTTCATATCCCCAGAAAACATAATAGTCATCAGGAATAATGCCATCCTCTTTGGCAGTATAAAGGTCAAAGACCTGATAATCGCCATGTCTTTTATAATAGACTCTTCTACCACCAAAGGATAAGTCAGACCCCACCATAATAGATTGATGATATCCTTCTTCGGCCAATATATCACCAATTGCAGTAGCACCATTAACAAGTCCATTTTTATAATTTTTCTCTTGATTAGCATCATCTGCAATAAATGGTGTTTTTATAGGAATTCCAGCAGTAGCTGCCACCATACCACCCATCGTCCAAGAAGCACCAAAAGGCATATGAGCACCACCAACACCATCTGTATTAGAAAAATTAATATAATCTTCAGCTAACTCTGTAAGATTTGGAATATAGTTATATGGATAACCACCACCACTTTCATAATCAGCATAAGTAGATTCCATAGATTCTAAATAGATATAAATTAAATTTCTTTTTTTCTTAGGAAATTCCAGTTTTACATCTGCAGGATTTACATATTCTTCTTCGAAAAAAGTAGAACTTTTTGCATTAGCTTCAATATATTCATTTATATATAACTCATCCATTGCGTAAACAACGGAATCAGTCAAAGTATAGATTGGTATAAGACAAGCGATTAAGAAAATAAAAACTGCAATATTAAATTTAATATGAAATTGTTTTTTTAATATAGTAACCTGTAACTGAATCTTACTATTCCTAAAGAAAACTCTATAAATAATATAAATAACAATAAAAAGTCCAAGTAAAATTAAAGTTGTTTGCAATGGAGGATAAATATTAGATTTAAAGAAGTCGTCTAATATATCCTTACTAGCAGTAGTAACAGAAGTACCTAAAGTATATAAAATTTCATCAAATGAAGTGAAACTATAATTCTCTATTGCCCAGTTTGTTCCAAGACGCAATGCCATGGAAAGAAAGATAGCTAAGAAAAATAGTATAACAAAAAGAAGACTAATGCTTCCTTTTATAATCTGCACTATGATTTTTAGAACTTTTTTTAACATCCTTTTTACGTTCCTTTACATCAATATTAATCTGTACTACTTTAGATATAATAAATAATAGACAACTAATTGCAATCGCAACAGCAAAACTTATTAACATGTATTGCATAGTAAAATCGATAGTAAATAATTTAGAACTATACCAATTAATTTTACCAGTATGAATAAAATGATAAATAATAGTCATAATTAAATTAATAATAAAAGTATAACCAAGATAAGGAATAACTAATTCATTAAGCTTTCTTTTTTCCTTTCTTAACTTTTCACTTACCAAGATAGAAATACTAGCAGGTAAGAATAAACACAAATATAACATACTGCACCTTCCTCATTATAATCTATCTTATGGATAGATAAAACAACAAAATTATATCAAAAAACTAGTGGAAAATCAATGAAAATTGTATGAAATATAATATCTTTAACAAAATATAATAAAATGTACTAAAATAAAAGAATATGTTATAATATAGCTATCAAGGAGCGAAGACTATGAAAAAATGTATCATTATTATGAATCCTGAAAGTGGTAAAGTCAAAAGTTTAAGTACGAAAAATGAATTTTATGATGTCTTAAGAAAACATGGTTATGATGCAGAAATTAAATATACTAAGGGACCAAAAGATGCCACTAGAATTGTAGAAGAACTAGAAGATGATGTGGATTTAGTAATCAGTGCCGGAGGAGATGGTACGTTGAATGAAGTAGTAACCGGAAATCTTCGCCGCGAAAAGAAACTTGTTTTAGCGAACCTCCCTATGGGAACAACGAATGATGTTGCCAATATGTATGGATATACAAAAGATTATCAAAAAAACTTGGAATTACTATTAAACGGAGTAAGAAAAAAAGTAGATGTTTGCTATATTGATAATACGCCTTTTGTCTATGTCGCATGTCTAGGAGATTATATTGATATGGCCTATAATACTCCAAGAAATTTAAAAAAGAAATATGGTAAAATTGCTTATATTTTATATGGCTTAAGACAGTTACAAAATAAAATTCATAAGTATCATGTAAAATACAAAGTAGATGGAGTAGAACATGAAGGAGAATATTCATTTTTCTTTATTACTAACTCATCACGTGTAGCAGGTGTAGATGATATTTACTATGATGTAAAAATGGATGACAATATGTTTGAAGTGGCTCTCGCTAATCCAAAAACGAAACCAGATATTTTAAGAATGTTAGTTCAAGTAACTATGAAAGATGTAAAAGAAGTTCCAGGAATTACCTATTATCAAACCAACGATTTTGAAATAGAATTCTTAGACAAACCAAAAACTTCTTGGTGTATTGATGGCGAAGAATATGAAACAAATAAAACTAAATATGAATTTAAAGTAAACCAAAGCATAAAAATGTTAATACCAAGAACAAATGCAAAGAAGTTATTTAATAAGTAAGGTGAAGTTATGGCAAAAGAAAATAAAAAAGAAAAACGTCAATTAAAAATTAATATTGTTGTATATTTAGTACTAAGATTTTTAGTAATCGTATGTATGGTAGAGCAATCTTTAAAAGGGAACTGGCATAGTGTGGCACTATGTTTTCTAACATTAATATTGTTTACTCTACCAACAATTGCATCAAAAACTTTTAAAGTAAAATTACCAACGACACTAGAAATTATCATTTATTTATTTATCTTTGGAGCAGAAATACTAGGAGAAATTCAAAACTTTTATGGAGTATTTAAACACTGGGATACTATGTTACATACACTAAATGGTTTTCTATCAGCAGCAATTGGATTCTCACTAATCGATATTTTAAATAGAACAGAAAGATTTCATATCAAGATGACACCATTATTCGTAGCGCTAGTAGCTTTTTGTTTTTCTATGACAATCGGAGTATTATGGGAATTCTTTGAATTCACTGCAGATCGCTATTTTAATACGGACATGCAAAAAGATAGAATTGTAGAAAAAATACAATCAGTAGAATTAAATAAAGAGAATAAGAATGATCCACTTATCATAGACGATATTAATAAAACCATTATCTATAGTGATAACAATAAAAAAACGACAATTGAAGGTGGGTATTTAGATATAGGTATTATTGATACTATGAAAGATTTAATAGTCAATTTTATTGGTGCACTAGTGTTTTCCATTTTAGGTTTTTTATATATTAAAGACCGTGATGAATATAAGTTCATTGAAAGATTCTTACCAGTAATGAAGAAATTTAAAGAAGAATAGCCTAGGGTTATTTTTTTTTGAAATTTTTAAGGAAGACTCCTACTTTTTTCGAATAATAAAGTAGGAGGTGAAATTATTAAAAAATTTTATACATGCCGCTATGATAGAGCATTTAAAGAAGTATTCATGAACGAATCAAACAAAGACTTGTTAATTTATTTATTAGAAGGAATTCTAAAACTAAAAATAAATAACGTGGAATATCTCAATTTAGAACAAAATGTAGGAAATATCTACGTAAAAAGAAAACACTTCGATTTATTTTTAAAAACAGATATTGGAAATATCCAAGTAGAAGTAAATGCTTCTAATCTAAATTATGTAAAACCAAGAAATATGTCTTATATATGTGCAATATATTCTAACCATGTATTAAAAGGACAAAATTATAATCAAGATACTAAGATTATACAAATTAATTTTAGTTATGGACTAGAAGATTCAGAAGAGAAAAGAGTATATTATGTACAAGATCAAAGTAATAAAAAATATGTGGAAAATTTTACCATTTATGAAATCAATATGGAAAAATATATAAACTATTGGTATACTAAAAACAAAGAAAAAATAGAAGAAAATAAAGAAATAATTATGCTAGATTTAGAATTAGAAGAATTAAAGCTTCTGTCAAAAGAAGATAGGATGGTGAAAAAATATATGAGTGAAATGGAAAAAATCAATAGTAATCCTGAATTTTTTGAATATATGAGCGCAGAAGAAGATAATCGAAAGATAGAAAATTCTATTAGAAGAGAAATGATAGAAAGAGGATTAAAAGAGGGTTTAGAGCAAGGACTAGAGCAAGGTCTGGAACAAGGTCTGGAACAAGGTCTAGAGCAAGGTTTAGAGCGAGGACTAGAACAAGCAAAAATTGATATTGCTCATAATATGCTAAAAGATGGATTAGATATTGTTACAATAGCTAAGTATACTGGTTTAGCTAAAGAAACAATCCAAGAAATGTCCAAATAGTGATAAAAGAGATTAAAAAAATAAAGTAAAATAAGCTTACTTTATTTTTTTGTCGATTTTTGTCATACGAAACATTTGTCATGTTTTGTCGAAATGCTAGAAAATATTTTCTATTTGTTTTATAGTGCAAATAGAGGTGAAGACATGCTAACAGTATCACGACAAGTAAACAGAGGAATCATATTTATTAGATTGGAGGGAGAACTAACTGCAAATAACTTCTATAAAGTGGCAGAAGAAATTAACTATTTATTATATAACCAAGGAATTTTAGTTTATGTATTTAACTTAGAAGACGTAAATAAAATAGATAAAGGCATATTGGAAAGTATTCAAAATAAGTTAACAGAAATCTTTTTAAAATGTGGTAGTGTTGCTATCTGTGGTATATCAACAAAATTAAGAAAAATGTTAGGAGAAAGAAAAAACGAATTATTTTATGTAACAGAAGAAAAAGAAGTATTTCAATATATTAGTATTTAAAAGGAGAGAATATGGACAGCATATTGGAATATGAAGATATGATTTATAAAATGATTGGTAGATACCGAAACTTTGATAAAGAAGACCTATATCAAGTAGCGATGCTTGGTTTAATGAATGCTAAAAAAAATTATAATCCAAATGAAAATACAAAGTTTTCAACTTATGCTTATTATTATATTTTAGGAGAAATTAATGCTTATATTAGAGCAAGTAATCCTGTAAAGATAAGTAGAGACCTTCTTCGACTGAACAAAAGCTTAGAGCATGCAAAAGAAGTGATGGCACAAAGATTAAAAAGGGAACCAACAACAGAAGAGCTATCTATCTTTTTAGAAGTTCCCATAGAAAAAATAGAAGAAGCAACACTTGCAACTAGACAGGTAGAGAGTCTAGATTACACCTATAGTGATGAAGAAAGTGATTTATATAATTCTTTTGGACAAGAAGAAACACAAATGACCGAAGACTTCTTAGATCTAAAAGATGCCATAAAAAATCTCCCAAGAGAAGAACAACAGTTAATTATTGCGAGATATTATACGGGACTAACACAACAAGAAACAAGCGAGTCTCTAGGAATATCTCAAGTACAAGTATCAAGAAAAGAATCAAAAATATTACAAAAGCTAAAGACAACTCTATAAAATAGAGTTTTTTTTATGAAAAAATGATATAATAAGGCTAGAAACATTCCATTGTGAGTGGTCGAGGAGGTGTTGAGAAGGAAGATGTGTTAAAAAGGGGGAAGTCTATATGAATAAATAATTTCATATAATGAAAAGAAGGAGTGTAAAAGATGTATTGTAGTGAGTGCGGTGCAAAGAATGAAAAAGATGCTCTATTTTGTGAAGAATGCGGTGCAAAGTTAGAGCAACCAAAAGAGGATAAAACCCCTAAGAAAAAAACATCAAAAAAGAAAAGTACAAAAAAATTAAATAAAAAACAATGGATTATAATCGGTATTATGATAGCTGTAGTAGTAATCTTATTTATCGTATTTCAAGTGTTAAAAACACAGACATCACCATCTAAGATTGTAGAAAATTATATTGAAGCAATAAATAATAAAGATTATGAAAAGTTATATGATTATGCAAATTATACTGGAGACCAAACATTTATTAGTAAAAAAGCTTATACAGAGGCTGTAAAAGAAAAATTAGAAGGAAAAAGTACCATTAACAATTTTGTAGTTGGAACAACAACTTATGAAAACGGAGGACTTACAGCAGTAGTCACAGTAAATGCTGCTATGAGACTAGGAACCAGTACAACAACAGATTCATCATTTGAAATCAAATTAACAAAAGAAAAGGAAAAAGCATTTTTATTCTTTCCAAAATGGACAATGGCAGATGATGAGTTATTAGGGATGAACACAACAGAAAATTATAATATTACAGTACCAAAAGATACAGAAATAACTTATGCAGGAGTCAAAGTAACAGATAAATATCTTGATAAAAAAGAAAAAGAAGACTATACAGAAACATATATTCTACCACAAGTATTAACGACTTCTACAAATGTAGAATTCAAGTTACCTGGTGGATTAGAAATAGAAAAAGAGATTACCCCATCAAGTTATAGTAAAAGATATAGCTTAAGTATTACAAGTAGTGATCTTACGGATAAAACCAAAGAAAAACTAACAAAAGAAGCAACAGAAACAATGGAGACAACGATGAAGGGAATTATGGATAATAAGAGTTTTGATGACATAAAATCTGTATTAGCTGAAAAACCAGATTCTGAATATTATAAAGATTTTGCAGAAGAATATGCAGATTATTTAAAAGATGTTCAAGAAGATAGTAAAAAATTAACATCTTTCGATGTGGAAAGCATGACAGTTTCATCCATCGGCTTTACAAGAGATTATGAGTTAAGCTTAAGAGTAAGAATGAGTTATTCTTGGACAGAGACAGAAAATGGTAAAGAAGAAGATGATGATAGATATAATTATGTTACTTTCTATATGATTCCAGAAGAAGATAATTATAAAGTAGTAGGTATTTCTTCATTCCCTGCAACAGTTTCTTATTTATGGTAAAGAGAGGAGTAAACAATGGCAAAATTTTGTAACAAATGCGGAAAACCATTAGTAGATGGCAAATGCTCACATTGTGAGCAAACTGAAAAAGAAGTAGTAGAGGCTACTTCTGAAGAAAATTTATTTATCGAATATCTTAATGTATTAAAAGGAATGTTCACCCATCCAGTTGCAACAATAAAAAAAGAGGCAACAGCAAAAAATCTTCCATTAGGAATTGTATCAATGGTAATTTGTGCAATATTATTTGGAATTTTCATACATGTATTATTAAGTAATATATTCTCATCTGTAGGTATGGATTTATCAGTAATCAGTACTATGATGGAACAATTAAATACCCAAATAGCAGCAACAGGATTGTCATTACCATCACTTTCAAATGTAGGAATAAAAATGGCAATCATGTTTGCCATAGCATCAGTAATTATGGCAGGATTAATCTACTTAATGCATGCTGTAATATTTAAAAAGAAATTAGATTTTAAGAAAATAATTTCTATGATAGGAATAATTGAAGTATCCTTTAGTGTACTTCTTTTAGCAGCAACCATATTATCATTTATTCATTATGTACTAGGTTTAATTATATTGATATTGGCAATAGCCTTCTTATTAGTACACTTACATCAAGGAATTTTAGTAATTTCCACAACAACTAAAACTCAAACAATTTATACAATTGCATTATGTGTAGGTATTGCGATTATCGCATTTACTTTATCATTAGTAACAGTACTAATATCTAGTATATTAGCACTAAGTCTTCAAACCACTAGTACCTCAATTAGTAGTGGACTAGGACTATAGAAAGGAGTAAACAATGGCAAAGTTTTGTAATAAATGTGGAAAAGCATTAGTCGATGGAATTTGTCCTGATTGTTCTAAAAAAGAAGAAGTAAAAGAAGAACAAACAACAACAAGCAATTTAGGAAATGACTTATTAGATATTATAAAAAATATTTGGAAAAAGCCTATTGAAACAATAGAAAAATATGTAAAAAAAGAAAATCTTCCATTATCATTTATTCTTTTAGGAATTGGTGTATTAGTAGGTGGAATATTCACATACTGTTATACAGATAGCATTGTAACTGGAATAGTTACACAAATAAATAATAAAATGGCAGGTATTGCTTCTATGATGGGGCAGTCTTATACTGCAACAACACCAATCACAACTATTCCATTTTTCCAATTGTTCTTATCAGGAATTTTAACTACAGCATTAGCCTATACATTCTTTATTCTTTTATCAAAACTATTTGTAGGAATTATCTTTAAAGGAAAAGCTAGTCTAAAACAATTTACTACAGCAGTTGCAACTGCTAGTGTATTTCCAACTCTATTTACATTAGTAGGGATTTTAACAAGTTTTATTTCATATCAATTGACATCATTCGTTTATTTAATAGGTTTAATATTATTTATTGTAGTAGTTGTACAAAGTTTTATGGATGTATTAAAAGCAAAAGAAGAAAGATTAAGCTATGCAGTACCATTAACAGTTATTATCACTTATGTAGGTATTATTGTAATTAATATTATTGTTTTAGCCATAATCACATCAAGTCAAGTAACACCAATATATTAAATTCAAAAGAAGTGATTTCTCACTTCTTTTTTGTATGAAATAAAAAAAACAGCAAAGAATATAAATGGTGATATAAATGAAACAAGAAAAATATGAAATGATTGCAAAAGAACATAAAGCAAAGAATCCTAAACTACAAAATGCAATTGTTGCATTTTTAATAGGTGGAGTAATTGGAATGATAGGAGAAGGAATTATAGAATTATTATGTAATATTTTTCATATGTCTAGAAATAATGCGGGGACGATTATGATAGTAATTATGATTTTTATAGCATCTCTTTCAACTGCTTTAGGATTTTTTGACAAATTAGTAACAAAATTTAAATGTGGTCTTTTAATACCAATCACTGGATTCGCTCATTCGATGACAAGTGCTGCACTAGATTATAAAAAAGAAGGCCCTATTTATGGAGTTGGAGCCAATATTTTTAAATTGGCAGGATCGGTAATTTTATATGGAATCGTGGCTGCATGGTTTTTTGGAATGATTCGTTATCTATTAGGAGGTAGAATATGACATTTACTTATAATGATGTATATGTAAAAGATACCGCAACGATTGCAGGTCCATATGAGAAGAAAGGTCCATTAAAAAAGTATTTTGATAAAACTTTTGATGATTTATACTATGATGAGGACTCCTGGGAAAAAGCAGAAATAAAATCAGTAAAAGAAAGTCTAAAGTTATTACATAAGAAAGTTGGAATCAAAAGAAAAGAAGTAGATGTTATTTTAGGTGGAGATTTATTAAATCAGATAGCAGCGACTACCTATGGGGCATATAATTTTTCTAAATGTTTTCTAGGACTATATGGAGCTTGTTCCACTTCTGTAGAAGCAATGATACTAGGAAGTGTATTAATTGATGCAAAGAAAGTAAAAAATGCTATTGTAACTGTTTCCTCACACAATATGGCGGCCGAAAAACAATTCAGAAACCCAACGGAATATGGTGCACCAAAACCAAAAAGTGCTACCTTTACTGCAACAGGTAGTGCTTCCATGTTACTAACAAAAGAAAAAACAGACATTAAGGTAGAGTCTTCTACCATTGGACAAATTATAGACCTAAATCAAAATAATCCTAACGACATGGGAAAAGTGATGGCACCAGCTGCGATTGATACGATTAAAAGGCATTTAAAAGATTTAAATAGAAAACCAGACTACTATGATTTGATTGTAACTGGAGATTTGGGTTTATATGGGAAAGAAATATTAAAAGATTATATGTTAGAGGAATATGATTTAGATTTAAAAGATAATTACAATGACTGTGGAGTTATGCTATATGATTTAAAAGAACAAGAAGAGTGTCTTGCTGGAGGAAGTGGACCTGTCTGTAGTGCCTTAGTATCCTTTGGATATATCTATCATGAAATGAAAAAGAAAAATCTAAAAAGAGTACTAATCGTCGCAACAGGAGCCCTATTTTCTCCAACTATGGTTTATCAAAAAGAAAATATTTATTCAATTGCGAATGCAATTAGTTTGGAGGTAGTCTAATGTTACTTGTAAATTCATTTCTATTCTGCGGAATAGTATGTATGATTGCTCAAATTATATTAGATAATACAAAATTAACTCCTGGACATGTAACTAGTATGTTTGTAGTATTTGGAGCTGTTTTAGATTCATTTAGTTTTTATGACAAAATTATAAAAGTAGTAGGGGGAGGAGCTTTATTACCAATAACTAGTTTTGGTCATTCTTTAATTCATGGAGCATTAGCCAAGGCAAACGAATATGGAATTCTAGGAATTCTGATGGGAATGTTTGATTTAACTGCAACAGGTATCACAGCAGCAATCATCTTTTCCTTTATATTTACTTTAATATTTAAACCAAAAAACTAATAATCTATGATAAAATAGACTTGGTGATAGAATGAAAGAAGAAGTAAGAAAAGTAATAGAAGAAGAAAGAGTAAAACCAAAAATAACTTATCAAAAACCATTTCTTATTTTATTAACAGGAAATGTAGGAAGTGGAAAGAGTTTAGTTTCACAAATATTATCCAAAGAATTAAATTTATATTTAATTAGTGGAGATTATATAAGAAATATAATAAAAAAGCGATATCCAGAAATAGATTTACATAATGTAGAAGTCAGGCAAACGAATAATATAGTTTGCCTAGAAGAAATGAAATACTGTATAGATAATAAATATTCTATAATTCTAGACAGAAGCATATCGAATAAAAAGGATTTATCTACGATTACTGAAAGAGTAGATTTACCAATCATTTTGATTAAAATAATATCTTCTGAGGATGAAAATATAAAAAGAGTAAAAAATAGACAAGAAGAAAAGGAAATGGTAATACCACACTATGGACATCAAGAATCAAAAAGCGGGGTAGTAACAGAAGAAGAATATAATAAGATAAAAGAAAGAAAAGTATATGATTTAGAGGATAGTATATATAATTATTTTATAAATACTAATACATCATTGGAAGAATTAAAAATAAATTTAAAGGATATGATAGAAGATATAAAGAAAAAATATAAATAAAAAAGAAATTGCTATTGCAGTTTCTTTTTTAATATTGATTAGATGAAAGTGAAATTATTAAATTCATATTATCGTCTTTAGCCATAATATTTTTATGATGTTCACCACATTTTTTACAATGATAAACAATTTTATAAGTATCCCTAAATTTTTCAATCCCAATTGGCTCTAAAATTCCTAAACAAGTATTTTGCCTATCTCCTGGCATAATATCAACATGCTTAGAACAAAGACAGAAAGGGCAATGATCTCTAGCGCTATATCCTAAAGGTAAGACTTTTTTACCACAAGCCTCACAAACAAATTCTTCATCTCTCATAGTAAATTTTTTCATAATTTCTCCTTATTTAATTTTTTTGTAATAATATTTATATGGTCTAGAATTACTTTCTTTACGATTAATCAAAATATTCATATAAGTGGAGAAAGCTTTTTTATAAGGTTTATATAAATATGAATAAAAAATAACATTATCTTCTTTCATAATTAAATAATGATCTTTCCAACGAATATTTTCAAAATTTGTAGACCCATCTTTATATAATTCTATAAATTCATATTTACTATCAATTTTTGTATGAATCTTTTTAGGATTAAATAAATATGGAGGCTCTATAATTTCTCCCATCAATTTCCATTTACCAATAAAATCTTTTGGATGTACATTAGCAATATGTTTATCTAAGTACATACGATGAGCTAGTTCATCCTCATTTTCTTGATTTAAATCGTATGCTTCAACATATATATCTATTTTATCATTATTATAAACTTCTTGAAAAGAACCTCTGATTTGAATATTATTTTCCTTAGCATATTCAATAATTTTTTTATAAGAATCCAAAATAGTAGTTTCAACAGTAGTGTGTAAAACATTTTTAATTTTCTGACTATTAATGATTCTAATACCTTTTTTATTATAATTATGTAGAGAGTTAGGATTAGATAAAATATAATCAGGCAATATCCTTCCAATAAAACATCTAGTGTTTTCTTGTGAAAATCCTTTCTCATAATTTTCTACAATAAAAGGATATTTACTAAATTGTTCTTGCTTAATTTTTTTATCAACGGTTTTAAGAACATGTTCAATATCAGCTCTAGATTTAATAGTAGTAGAAATACCAACAATTGTAAAATTAGGGTTAACAATAAATTCCACTTTTTGTTTTGTCATATTATTTTTCAATTTTTGCAGTATCATTATTTTTTTTGAGCTTTCATCCTCAATTTTTTTGATTTGTTCGTTTAATTTTTCTTTCTTTTCATCTTGTAATAAATCTTTAATTTCATCTAAAGAAAATCCTGAAAGTTGCAAATCTTTTATTTTTTTTAAAGTATTGATTTGTTTTTCACTATAGTATCTATACCCAGTTAGCGGATTAATTTTCACAGGCTTTAGTAAATTAATCTTATCGTAATACCTTAAAGTTTTTATTGTAGTTTCACATAAATATGAAAACTCTCCAATTTGATACATACAAAATCTCCTTTCTTAATGACAACTTATCACTCCCCATAAGGGGAGAGTCAACCCTTTTTTATTATAAGTTATTATAGCATACAAGAAAGGTTTTATGCTATAATAGAAAAGAAAATGATAGACGGAAGTGATAATATGCAATTTAAAATTAACGAATTTGAAGGACCACTAGATTTATTGCTGCACTTAATTAAAGAAAATAAAATGGATATTATGAATATTGAAATAGAACGTATTACAGAACAATATATTTCATATTTAGATGAGCAAGAAAAAATGAATTTAGAAATTGCTAGTGAGTACTTAGTAATGGCTTCCGAATTAATTGAATTAAAATCAAAGTTATTACTTCCAAATCAAAAAAATGAAACAGAAGAAGAGGAAGAAGCAGATCCGAGAGAAGAATTAGTAAATAGACTTTTAGAATATCAAGCTTATAAAGAAATTACTAAAGTATTAAAAGAGAAAGAAGAATTACGAAAAGAAATTTATACTAAATCACCGGAAAGTGTAAAAAATTATGTAGATGAAAATGCCAAATTATCAAGTGATATTACTTTAGATGATTTAGTAGAGGCATTTAAAAAGTATCTAGAAAGAAAAAAAGAGACAAAGCCACTAAAAACAAAAGTGACAACAAATGAAATTAGTGTGTCTTCTAGAAGATTAGAAATAAAAAGCATTTTGAGAAGTAAACCAAGAGTTTCATTCTTTGAATTATTTCCAGTTCTAAATAAAGAATATGTAGTTGCAACTTTTTTAGCAATTCTAGAGATGGCAAAAAATAAAGAATTAAAGATTACACAAGATAAAAATTTCGATGATATTATATGTGAGGTGCGGGATGAAAAATAAAGCAGTATTAGAAGGATTATTATTTGTGGTAGGAGAAGATGGATTAACCCTAGATCAAATCGAAGAAGTATTAGAAATATCAGAAGATGAAGTAAAAGAACTAGTAAATGAATTAAAACATAGTTACGAAAAGGAAGACAGAGGACTAAGAATAGATTTTTTAGGGAATAGATTAAAACTAACTACGAAATTTGAACACAGAGAATATTATCAAAAATTATTAGAAAATCCTGAAACTAATATCTTGAGCCAAGCGGCTCTAGAAACATTAGCAATTATTGCTTATAATGAACCTCTTACCAGAATGCAAGTAGATAAAATAAGAGGGGTAAGTAGTGGTCAAATGATTCGTAAACTAGTTGCTAAAGGATTGATAAAAGAATCTGGTAGAAGTGATTTGCCAGGAAGGCCAATTCTTTATGAAACAACAAATGATTTTCTAGATTACTTTGGACTAAACAACATTCAAGAATTACCAGATATGGAAAAGTATATTGAAAAAGTAGAACAAGAACCGGATGATGAAAAAGATTTATACACATCAAAATATAAAGAAGAAATGTAAATAGAGGTATAATTATGAATATTTGTGGTGAGTATGCAATTGCCCAAATTTTAGATACTCTTAATTCAGTAGTAAGCACAATACAAATGGTAATATTTCTACAACAAAAAAAGAATTTTTGCCAATTATTATACTAAAGGATTATGATAAACCTACATTAAATCGAGAATTGGTAGCTGTAGTCAAAAAATATGGTAAAAAGTTGTCGGAGCAAATAAAAATAATAATGGATATAGTTTTGAACATATAGATATTATAGCAAAGAAAACAAAAGATAAAATTATTAGATTGAACAAATAACTAACTAGATAATGCACATATCTAGTTTTTTTCATATATATCATATATATAAATATATAAAGTCAAATAAAAGAGATTCAATCGATAGTACTATTTAATAATACATCAATTGAATCTCTTTTTTATATATTTAAGATTCGTACTTTTAACACTACTTTTTTCTTATTCTAATTTTTCTATATAAACTCATAAAGTTCGAATATTTTCCAATAGTGCCATTGGAAAAGTTATTTACAGCTTGTTAACAATTTAATATAAGAAGCAATCACTATTTAAATTATAACATACATTCTTAAAATTTTATCAAAAACATTTCTTGTTCGCTTGTTTTATGAATATATTTATTATATAATTCTAACAGGAACATTTGATGTGAGTGTCGTCCTCCAATCTTGAGAAAGAAAGGAGGGATAGAAATGAAGAAAAGAACTTTTATAATAAAAGTCCTTCGTCTTATTGCTATCATTTTATTACTCCTTACCTTATTGGTAATAGCAATAAAAATATGACACTCTCTCATCTCTGATTGAGTGTCAAC